>JAYTIS010000250.1:0-11652 GCA_043731725.1 Novosphingobium sp. | reverse complement strand
CATCGGTAGAATTATTGAGCCAGGGTGGACGATTCGACCCGCTGCCAATGTTCATCCGCGCCTCGCGCGGTGTAAAACTGTGGTGCCCCTGGCCCGACTCGAACGGGCACGTCTCTCAACAAACGATTTTGAGTCGTTCGCGTCTACCATTCCGCCACAGGGGCATCCCGTGGTCCGCCGCAAGGCGAAAATCCGAAAAGCCGCTTAGCTTCCCTTCAACACTCCGGCAATCGCCTTATGCAGTCGTGAGTGCAGCACATCGTTGCCGGCCAGCACTTGCTTATCACAAATCGGCAACGAAGTGCCGCGCCAGTCGGTAACGAACCCGCCGGCTTCGCGCACCAGCAAGCACCCCGCGGCGGTGTCCCACGACGCCAGGTCGCTTTCCCAGAAAGCGTCGAAGCGTCCAGCAGCGACCCAGGCCAGATCGAGCGAGGCCGCGCCAAACCGGCGGATCCCAGCGACTTGCGGCGCCAGCGCACCATAAATCCGGGTCCATTCGGGGGCATCGCCGCGCCCGGCAAAGGGGATTCCGGTAGCAATCAGGCTTTCATCCAGGTGGCGGCGCGAGGAGACGCGCAGACGCCGATCTTGCAGCCATGCGCCGCGGTTGCGCTCGGCCCAGTAACTCTCGTCGGTGATCGGCTGATAGACCAGGGCAGCAGTCACATCACCCCAATCGCTGCCATCCAGCTTGCGCTCTTGCACCGCAATCGAAATCGCGAAGTGGGGGATGCCGTGGAGGAAATTGCTAGTGCCATCGAGCGGATCGATGATCCAGCGCGGGCTATCCGGATTGCCTTCAATCACCCCGCCTTCTTCGAGCACAAAGCCCCATTCAGGCCGCGCCAGCAGTAATTCGTCGTACAACGTCCGCTCGGCACGCTGATCGGCTTTCGAGACGAAATCAGCTGGACCTTTGCGGCTGACCTGCAGATGCTCGACCTCGCCGAAATCGCGGCGCAGACGCTGCCCGGCCTTGCGCGCGGCTTTTTCCATGACGCGGATAATTGCGGAAACAACGGCCATGATGCGGCTCAGTCAGCCTTGCGCACGTAAGCGCGTTCATAGACGTCGACTACAATGCGGGTGCCGCTGCCAATGTGCGGCGGGACCATCACGCGCACGCCGTTATCGAGCAACGCGGGCTTGTAGCTAGACGAAGCGGTCTGCCCCTTCACCACCGCATCGGCGTCGACGATCATAGCTTCGACTTGCTCGGGCAATTGCACCGAAATCGGGCGCTCGTCATACATTTCCAGGCTGACGGTCATCCCGTCCTGCAGGAACGCGACGGCTTCACCAAGCAGATCGGTTGGCAAGTTGATCTGCTCGTAATTTTCAGTGTCCATGAACACCAGCGCATCGCCATCCACATAGAGGAACTGAAAGTCTTTGGTGTCGAGCCTGACCTTTTCGATCGTATCCTGGCTACGAAAACGCACGTTGGTTTTCCGACCATCGATCAGGTTCTTCATCTCGACCTGCATGAAGGCGCCGCCCTTGCCCGGCTGAGTGTGCTGGGTCTTGGCAACTTTCCAGATGCCCTTTTCGTATTCGATAATATTGCCCGGACGAATGTCCACGCCGCTGATCTTGGACATGACGGTGCCTTCAAGCTGAGAAAGAGCTCCGGCACGCGCCGGAAGGACGCGCCCTTAGCCTGCGCTGGGCAAGTCGGCAAGCTCTGGGGCGCGGACGCTAGCGGTGCGGTTCACTTCCTGCTAATCGGAGCAATGCGAAAGGCGCCGCGATGAAATCTGCATTTGCCCTGGCTTTGCTGGTTGCGGCTGGCCCTGCGCTCGCGGTTCCGGGCGGCCCGATCGGCCAGCTGGCGCCAGGGGATTACCTGTGCGAGCAGCCCGGTGATGCCGCCGGAGCCGTTGGCCTGCGGGTACCCGGCGAAGATTTTGAGATCGTCAACGGCAATACCTATCGCACAGCCACCGGCCGCGGCACCTACCTGCTCACCGGCGACGTGCTGACGATGACCGGCGGGCCCAAGTACGGGCAGACCTTCCACCGCATCAACAACAGCTTCCTGCGCAAGACCGATGTTAGCGGTGCCGACACGACGCTGCGTTGTGTGCGCCGGGTCCTCAACAACAGCTAGTCGCTGGTTGCCAATGCCCGTTGCCGCGTACGGGCATAGCTGAACCACAGCAAGGCAATCACCGCCGCCAATCCGATCCATTCGGCCATCGGCGCGAAACTTTCTCCGACTATCGCCAGCTTGGCCGGATCGCCGACTGCACCCACCGCGCCAGCAAAAGCGAGCCCGAACAGGCTGTCGCCAACCACCAGCCCTGTGGCGAGCAACACACCCATCCGTACGGTAAATTCAGGCCGCGCGGTTTTGGCGGCCATGCGGTTCCAGAAATAGCCGATCACCGTACCGATCACGGTGGGCAGCACCAGTGTGGCGGGCAGATAGATGCCCATCGCCACCGCCAGCGGGGGAACGCGCGGCTTGCCAGCGGCTCGCATCCCTTCGTCGAGCGCAACCACGATCACACCGATTACCGCGCCCAGTTCGATCATGTCCCAGCGCAAGTTGCCGCCCAGCACGCCCTGCGCAATCGCCGCGAATAGCGATGCTTGTGGCGCGGCGAGGGCATTGGGCCCTGCACCCGGCGCACCGGCAAAGCCAAAGCTGGTCGCCAGGAGTTGCAGCACCGGCGGCAAGATCAGCGATCCGGCCAGCACCCCGATGACGAGCGCGACCTGCTGTTTCCACGGGGTCGAGCCGACCAGCTGGCCGGTTTTGAGGTCCTGCAGATTGTCATTCGCAACAATTGCGATGCCGAACACGAACGAGACCAGGAACAGTGCAAAGGCGATCAGCGGCGCGTGTTGATCGGCGGTCACCGATCCGCCGAACAGCCATGCGACCAGCAGTGAAGCGATCACCACCGCGAGAATTCCAACCCCCGAAACCGGGCTGTTCGAAGTACCCACCAAACCCGCCATATAGCCAACCACCACCGCCACCGCGAACCCGACGACGATCGTGAACACCACGGTCAACACCAACACCACGCCCATTGAACCGGCCAATGGCCCGCCCTGCACGAAACTCCAGACGAGGTAGAGGATCGGCACAAACATCGCTGCACTGATCCCCAGCACCCAGCCCACAGGCAGATCGCGCTCGGTCAAATTGATCGCTTCGCCGGCGCGACGGGCACGCGCAGTGGCCGCGATTCCCGAAAGCCCGCGCATAATCGCGCCCGCAATCCGGACCAAGGCCCAGATCGCTGCGACCCCCATTGCGCCCGCTCCGACGAACCGGACTTGCCCCTTGAGCACGGCCGCAGCCACATCCTCAAGCGGTCCCGGCAGCCCGGCACTGAGATAGGGCAACAACACCAGCTTGCCGAGCACCATGCCCAGCAGCATCGCCATGCCGGTGGCAAGGCCGATCAAGTGGCCAATCGCGAACAGGCCCAGTGACAAGGTGCCACCTACGGTGCCTACCCCTGCTCCCAGCCTGAACGCCTTGGCAACTTCGCCAGCGGCGAGGCGCAGCATAGTCAACACACCAAACCCGGCCCCGACCACCGATCCCAGCACAATGGTGGCAAGGCCGGCCTGGCTTTGTGCCGCACCCTCGGCACCAGCCATACCAACCCGCAGAATTTCCGCGCCCGCGACACCTTCGGGGTAAGGTAGGTCACTATCGACCACCAGCGCACGGCGCATCGGAACCGAGAGCATTACTCCCAACACGCCGCCAGTAGCGCAGACCAGCATCGTTTCCCAATAGGGGATCGCGGTCCACCAGCCGATAATGACAAAGGCCGGCAGCACGAACACCATCGTCGCCACCGCGCCAGCCGCGCTGCCGATGGTCTGAACAATATTGTTTTCAACGATTGTCGCGCCGCCGAGCGTGCGCAATACCGCCATCGATATAACCGCCGCCGGGATCGCAGTCGAAAAGGTCAGACCGACCCGCAATCCGAAATAGACATTCGCCGCCGTGAACAGGAAGGTCAGCAGGCCGCCGAGAATGATCGAGCGCAACGTCAGTTCGCGCTGGGCTGCTGGGTGAGTCGAAGGTTGGCTTTCGTTCATTTAACAGACCCTCGGCTGAATGGGCGTTACTGATTAAAGTTGTTGCACATCAATGCAGCCTAGGAAACCGCCGTTGCGCAATTGAGGTGTGTATCGTGCTAGGTCAGCGCCGCGTCAGCAACGGATATGGGTTGAGCGCGGTGCTCGGCTCATACCACTTGGAGGCTTCGGTGGTGAGCTGGATCGCGAAGTGCAAATGCGGCGCGGCCGCGTCGGCGTTGCCGGTAAAACCCACCGCGCCGATTACCTGACCTTGATGGACCCGCTGCCCTTCGGCGAGCCCGCTGGCATAACTGTCCAGGTGCGCATAGTAGTGGATGAAACGCCGATCATCGAGGCGTAGGTAAATTGTTAGCCCGCCCGCCGCCGAGGTGAACAGACGTTCAATCGTACCGCTCGAAGCGGCCAGAACCGGCGTACCGCGCGGAGCCATAATGTCGATCGCATCATGTACGCGCAGTCCGCCAGCGCGAGCTTGGGTGAAGGTATCGGTAAGCTGATTGGCGGCAACACCTTCTACTGGGATGATCAGACTAGGCACCGTGGCTGGGGCTGCAACCGGCGCTTCCGGTCTATAAGTTACTTCGGTTTGGCCATTGGGAAGCGCGGCTTGTGTGATTGTCTGGGCCGCTGAGACTGGGAGAGCCGAGATGCCCGCCGGTACCATGGCTGATTGCGGTGCGGATACACTCGACCAGTATGCTAAACCGGCGGCCCACAGCAGCGACGTCATCAAAAATGTTCCCGCAATCAGGCGCAGACGCGTTTGCAAGGTCATAGCTTCAAGGCTCAAAGCTGACTTTGGTGCGGGTCGACACCATCTGCGCCAGCCGCGCGACGTCCCAGTTGGTCAGCCGCACGCAGCCATGGCTCTCGGCCCGGCCGATAGTCTCAGGATGCGGGGTGCCGTGAATGCCGTAATGCTCCTTGGTCAAATCAATCCACACCACGCCCACCGGTCCGTTTGGTCCAGCCGGCAAAGTGGCCTTCTCGCTGCCAGCCTTGGCGTCCCAGAACAGAGCGGGGTTGTAATGAAACTTTGGGTTGTGTCCAATCCCGGTGATCCCCCACTCGCCCAGCGGCAACGGATCGTGCGTCGAGCCCATCGTGGCGGTGTAAACGGCAATCAGTTTGTCCGCCGCATCATAGGCCTTAAGCGTGCCTTTCGCTTTGCTGACGACAATGCGTGCCGCTTTGGGCTGTTCGCTGCCAACGCCCAGCATTGCGAGCGTCGTCTGCCACGCGGCATCGCTATTTGCTCCACTAGCTAGCGCATCGCCGCCAACGTTGGGAACGCGGATTTGCTGACCCGCGCTGAATACAGAAATCGGCGCGTCGGTGGCGCTCGGTTTGGACGTAGGCGTTGGCGTTGGTGCAGCGCTCGGACTCGCAGTCAACACATCTAATTTGGGCGCACCGGCGGGCTTGCCGCCTGGGTTGAGCAGCTTGAGCGTCGCAACCGTAGTGTGGAACCGCTCGGCCAGTTTCTCGTCGAGCGATTCGTAACCCAGCGCGGTCAGTTTGGCCTGATCCTCCGGACCCTTCGGAATCTTAACGAACGGCCCCGCAGCAAAGTCAGTTGGAATCGTCACTAGGCGCGTCGCGGGGATCGTTTGATACTGGGTGAGTGCCGTCTTGGTTGCGGCGTCAAGTATGCCGGTCACGGTCAGGCCGTTGGCTTCCTGAAACCCCGAGACCGCGTTGCGGGTCGATAGGCCTGGTTTGCCATCCACGACCCCGGGAGTGAACCCCAGCCGATCAAGCACAACCTGCGCCTGCATCACAGGGCGAGGTTCGCTATCAGGAATTTCCTGTGCATTGACCGCGCCGTCGTGCGCCGAAAGCGGATCAGCGGCGGGACTGACCTGCGCCACCGGGCTCGCTGCTACTATCGGACCGGCGGGTACCTGTGTGGCGTTCGCGTCGGCCTGTGTGCCATTGCTGTATTTGCAGGCAGCAAGCGTAATCAATATCGGCAGGGCAAGATAGATCGGGCGCATCGGCACTAGTTCCCACGGGGCCAGTGCAAATCACCCGCCCTCGGCAGAACAAACGCACCAGCGCAAATTACGCTCCCGCAGCAGCAATAGCGGCGGCGAAATCATGCACCGCTTGCGCCTCATCACCGTTCCAGACTGCACCCGACACCGCAAGGAAATCGGCCCCGGCACTGACCAGCGGCGCGCAATTACCAGGCGTTATCCCGCCGATCGCGACGCAGGGCAGTTCGAAGATGCCCTGCCACCAGCTCAGTAAGTCAAGTTCGGCACGGTGTTCGGTGACTTTGGTCGTGGTCGGGAAGAACGCTCCGAATGCGACATAGTCAGCCCCGACATCGCCCGCTTCCATCGCCAGGTGGCGGCTGGCGTGGCAAGTTACCCCGATCTGTGCCTCGCGGCCAAGTGCAGCGCGGGCATCGGCCACACTGCCATCGGTCTGGCCCAGATGCACGCCGTCGGCGCCCAGCCGCTTGGCCAGACCAATCGCATCGTTGACGATAAAGGTCACGTCGCGGGCGGCGCACAACTCTTGCAACGGCTCCGCCAACCGCGCGGCGGCGTGTTCATCCAAACCTTTGACCCGGAACTGGAACGCGGCGACCGGCGCGGCGTCAAGCGCCCGCGCGAGCCGGTCTGGGAACTTGCCAGAAACGTCGAGCGGAGAAATCAGGTAAAGCTGGCAAGTGGACATCGCCGCCTCCTATCGTGCCAAGTCGTCCGCGCCAAGCATTCGGAACGCGTTCAGGTACAGAGCGTTAAAGCTGAACGATGATCAAGCAAACTTTCCCCCTCGCCCTGACTGCCGTGCTGATCGCCGGCTGTGTCACCACCCGCACTAACAATGATGGCTCAGTCGACGCCAAACTGGGTCAGACAGTCAATGTCGGTGGACCCAAAGTGACGCCGCTAGTGATTCTAGAGGATAGCCGTTGTCCCATGGAAGCGCGGTGCATCTGGGCCGGGCGCGTCCGGCTGAGCGTGCGCGTGACTACCGGCGCTGGCACCACGGTGCGCGAACTGGCCAGTGACAGGCCACTGCAAGTCGCCGACGGTCAACTGGTTCTGCAAAGCACAATGCCGCCGCGCAGCTCTCAACGCACGCTAGCGCCAAGCGACTACCGTTTTACGTTCAAATTCAGCGGCGGACTTTAGCCAAGTTTAAATCCCGGTGATCAGGAAGTCGAGAGCGTTCAGCACAGCATAGCGTTCGCTAGTCAATGAGCCTGCGGCCTGATTTAGTTCTTCGACCGGGATCGACGATGCAAATTGTGTAACCAATATATGATCCGTGCCGCCCAATGCGAAAACCGGATTAAGGTGTCGCGCTGGCTCGACCGCCCAATCACTTGTTAACAACGGAACGACCAAACGCGTGTTCAAATGCGCCAAGATGTCGGATCGGCAATCGAGCAGATAGCCCGCTCAGTCAGAAGCGCGATAATAGTCGAATTGGGCCATCAGAACTGGCGATATCTCGCCAGCGGCAAGCCATGCTCACGCACGTAAGCGTTGGACGATTCGATGGCTTGGGCGTTCTCGATTTTCCATTGGCGACCCCGCTCGGCCTTGAGTTCAGCCGCAAGCCCTTCCTCGCAGGCGCGCGAAACATTAACCCCAAGCACCTTGGCCTCTGCTACCAACTTGGCATCGAGCGAGACATTGGTGGCTTTGCGTTGAACCGGTGCGTGCTTATTCATGAGTATGATATATGCGCAAGCATTCTGAGCATCAAGTGCAATCAATTTAGCTCTTGACGGTCGACCCGGTATAAATCTCGTCAATCGCGCTTCCCAATGCAGCGTCGAACTGCGCGTCGGTCATCGCAGAGCGCAGGTCCTGCAGCAGCGCGCGGCTGAAGCTGGCGATAATCCCGCGGTTCTTGGCCAGTTCCGCGCATGCTTCGGGGCGTTCGTAACCGCCTGACAGCGCGACTACGCGCAGCACCTTGGGATGATCGACCAGTGCATCAAAAGTACCCGGAACCACCGGCAGTGACAGTTTGAGCATTACTTGCTCGGTCATGCCATCGAGCGCGCTCAGGATTTCTTCGCGCAGGATTGTGTCACATTCGGCGCGGGTCGTGCTGTTGATGTTCACCTCAGGCTCGAGGATCGGCATCATGCCGTGCGCGAGCACCTGGCGTGCGACATCGAATTGCTGCGCTACAACCGCGGCGATTCCGGCGGCATCGGCTGAATTGATCACCGAGCGCTCTTTGGTGCCGTAAACTCCCAAAGATTTGGACTTTGCCAGCAGTGCATCAAGCTCGGGCATCGGTCTCATCAGCTGGACGCCGTTGGCCTCGTCTTCAAGCCCCTTGTCGATCTTGATAAATGGGACGATGCCTTTGGCGATCAGCGCGGCGGGTACTGGCACGCCGTCAACCATGCCGTCCATGGTCCGCTCGAACAGGATCGCGCCCAGCACCTTGTGCCCGGTAAACGCGGCCGAGCGGATAATCCGGCAGCGCATCTCGTGAATCAGGGCATACATTCCCACCTCATCGGACCAAGTGCCCGCCGCTATCCCATAGCCAGCGAGTGCTTTGGGGGTTGAACCGCCGGACTGATCCAACGCAGCAATAAACCCTTGCCCTGCGGCCAGTTTTGCGGTCATTTCGGCGGAGTTCATGTGCGCGATTCCCTGAATTCACATACGTATGTAGAGCGCGCCCATAGCGGCCATGCTGCAATGCCGCAACACTACTAACCGCAATCCGGTCAGGCTATTTGGAGTGCCTTGACCCCGGGCAGCTCCTTGCCTTCCATCCATTCGAGGAAGGCCCCGCCAGCGGCCGAGACATAGGTGAAATCGCCCGATACGCCGGCTTGATGGAGCGCAGCGACGGTATCGCCGCCGCCCGCGACCGAGATCAGCGCGCCTTCCTTGGTCAGCGCAGCCGCGCTTTTGGCCAGGGCCACAGTGGCTGCATCAAAGGGCGGCGTTTCGAACGCGCCGAGCGGACCGTTCCAGACCAGTGTGCGGCAAGTTTTGAGCACGTCAGCCAATGCTTCGGTCGCTTGTGGGCCGATATCGAGGATCATCTCGTCGGCGGCCACTTCGTGGACGTTGCAACTGCGTAGGCTAGGCGGATTGGCGGCGAATTCTTTCGCTACCACCACGTCGTACGGCAAGTGGACCGTGCAGCCGGCCTTGTCGGCCGCCGCCATGATCGCTTCCGCAGTCGCCGCCAAATCATGTTCGCACAGCGACGTGCCGACCTTGACCCCGCGTGCGGCGAGGAAGGTATTGGCCATGCCGCCGCCGATGATCAGGTGATCGACCTTGGTCACCAAGTGGCTCAGCACGTCGAGCTTGGACGAGACTTTCGCCCCGCCGACCACGGCCGCTACGGGGCGTTCCGGGTTGCCCAGCGCGGCTTGCAGCGCCGCCAGTTCCGCCTGCATCGCGCGCCCGGCATAGGCCGGCAGCACATGCGCCAGCCCCTCGGTGCTAGCATGCGCGCGGTGCGCGGCCGAGAAGGCATCGTTGACGTAGAGATCTGCGTTGGCCGCAATTGCCGCCACTAGCGCCGGATCGTTGGCTTCTTCGCCCTTCCAGAAGCGGGTGTTTTCGAGCAGCGCGATGTCGCCAGGCAGCAGGATGCCGACCGACTGCGCGACTACTGTCCCGGCGATCTCGGGCACAAACATCACCTCGCGCCCGAGCACGTGCTGCACCGCATCGAGCGTCATAGAGACCGACAGCGTCGAAACCTTTTCGCCTTTGGGCCGCCCGAAGTGCGCCAGCAGCAAAACTTTGGCGCCCCTGTCGGCCAGTTCCAGAATGGTCGGCGCCGAGGCACGCACCCGGGTATCGTCGGTGACCACTCCGTCGGCCATTGGCAGGTTAAGATCGACCCGCACTAGTGCGACTTCGCCGGTGAGATCGGCGGGGAGATCGTCGAGGGTTTTGAACCTGGTCACCAATCTAACTCCATCGTCACCCGGCGCAGGCCGGGACCCAGCCCGAAGAAAAACTCATCGCTTCGCGGCATCAAATTGTCCCGGCCTGCGCCGGGGTGACGAAATTACAAAAACTTGCCCATCGCGCCGGCTGTATCGACCATGCGGTTGGAGAAGCCCCATTCGTTATCGTACCAGCTCAACACCCGCACCAGCTTGCCATCGATCACCGAAGTTTCGAGGCTGTCGATGGTCGAGCTGTGCGCGTCGCCATTATAGTCGATCGAGACCAGTGGCTGGTCGGAATAGGCCAGCACGCCCTTGAGAAAGCCTTCCGATGCCGCCTTGAGCAGCGCGTTAACTTCCTCCTTAGTGGTATCGCGCTTTGGCGTGAAAGTCAGATCGACAACCGAGACATTCGGCGTGGGCACGCGGATCGCCGAGCCATCGAGCTTGCCCTTCAGTTCAGGCAGCACCTCACCCACCGCGCGGGCGGCGCCGGTAGTGGTCGGGATCATGCTCATCCCCGCAGCGCGGGCGCGGCGCGGGTCTTCGTGGATTTGGTCGAGGATCTTCTGGTCGTTGGTATAGGCGTGGATCGTGGTCATCAACCCGCGCTCGATCCCGATCGCGTCGTTGAGCACCTTGGCAAACGGCGCGAGGCAATTGGTGGTGCAGCTGGCGTTGGAAACGATGACGTGCTCGGCACCGAGTTTGGCATGGTTGACGCCGAAGACCACGGTCAGATCGACATTCTTGCCCGGGGCCGAAATCAACACGCGCTTTGCACCCGCTGCCAAATGCTTTTCGCATGAGGCGCGGTCGGTGAAGAAGCCGGTGCATTCAAGCGCGATATCGACGCCGTTGGCCCTGTGCGGCAGGTTCGCGGGGTCGCGTTCAGCGGTGACGTGGATGCGTTTGCCGTTGATGATCAGGTCTTTGCCATCGACTTCGACGCTGCCGGTGAACATGCCGTGCACGCTATCGCGCTTGAACAGCAACGCATTGGCCTTGGCATCGGCCAGATCATTGATCGCGACCAGTTCGAGCCCGCAATCGGGCCGCTCGATGATCGCGCGCGCAATGTTGCGCCCGATGCGCCCGAAACCGTTGATCGCAACCTTAATCGCCATTGCAAATAATCTCCTGTTAGCGGCCGAGCTTGGCCTTGATTCTCGCCACAATTGACTCAGCCGTTAGGCCGAAATATTCGAACAGTTCTTCGGCCGGGGCTGACAAGCCGAACCGGTCGATCCCGATGTTGAGCCCGTCGCGCCCGGTCCACTTGTGCCAACCGAACGTGGTGCCGGCTTCGATGGAAACGGTCAGAAGATCATGCGGAATCAGTGAGCCTTGATAGGTTTCGTCCTGCGCTTCGAACAGTTCCCAGCACGGCATCGATACTACATCGGTGCCGATCCCGTCGGCCTCGAGAGATTTGGCTGCCTCCACCGCGAGTTGCACTTCCGAGCCGGTCGCGAGCAGCACGACCTGACGTGCGCCCGTGGCGGATACCAGCCGGTAAGCACCCTTAGCACTACGGTTCTGGTCTGCGTCATTGCGCAGCGCCGGCAAGTTCTGCCGGGTCAGCGCCAGCGCTGATGGACCGTCCTTACGTGTGATCGCCAGTTCCCAACATTCAGCGGTTTCCATCGCGTCAGCCGGGCGGA
>JAYTIS010000249.1:0-4229 GCA_043731725.1 Novosphingobium sp. | reverse complement strand
ACCGAAGATGATTTGCCCGCAATCGAGGCGGAGATGCGGCGGATTATCGCCGCTGACAAGCCGCTGCGCCGCGAAGTATGGAGCCGGGAGCAACTGATCGGTCGATGGAAGCAGCAGGGCGAAAGCTTCAAGGCCGAATGGGCCGCCGAACTTCCGGGCGACGAAGACCTGACGGTCTATTGGTCGGGTGATGATTGGCTCGACATGTGCCGAGGACCGCACTTGCCTTCGACAGGTAAGCTCGATCCGGCGGCGTTCAAACTGACGCGGGTTTCCGGCGCATACTGGCGCGGCGATCAGAACAATGCGATGCTCAGCCGGATTTACGGCACCGGTTGGCTCAATAAGAAGCAGCTGGCGCAGCATCTGACCCGGCTGGAGGAAGCCGCCAAGCGCGATCACCGCAAGCTGGGCGCGGAGATGGACTTGTTTCATCTTCAGAGCGAAGCCCATGGCAGCGTCTTCTGGCACCCCAAGGGTTATCTGATCTGGCGCGAACTTGAGGCCTATATGCGCCGTCGTCTGGATGGGTCTGGCTATGTCGAGGTCAAAACCCCGCAGGTAATGGACGCCAAGCAGTGGGAGCAATCCGGCCACTGGGGCAAATACCGCGAGAACATGTTCGTGATCCCCGACGAGGTCCCCAACACCGAAGACGATGGCCCAGAGGCTAAGGCGCTGATCTCGGGCGAAGCCAACTGGATGGCGCTCAAGCCGATGAATTGTCCGGCGCATATCCTGATCTTTAAGCAAGGCATCAAAAGTTATCGCGATCTGCCGCTGCGGATGGCCGAGTTCGGCTGCTGCCACCGCAACGAAGCGCACGGCGCGCTGCACGGGATCATGCGCGTGCGCCAATTTACGCAGGACGACGCGCATCTGTTCGTGCGGCCCGATCAGCTGGTAGATGAGGTCAAGGCGTTCTGCGACTTGCTTGACAGCATCTACAAGGATCTCGGCTTCCCTGACTATGCGATCAAGCTGGCCTTGCGCCCCGAACAGCGATTCGGTTCAGACGAAATGTGGGACTGGTCCGAAGCAAGCCTGCGCGATGCGGTAGTCGCTACCGGGCGTGCGACTGAAAAGTTCGGCTGGGAAGAACTGCCCGGTGAAGGCGCGTTCTATGCCCCCAAGCTGGAGTTCCATCTGACCGACGCGATCGGGCGGACGTGGCAGTGCGGCACCTTGCAAACCGACACCGTGCTGCCCGAACGGCTCGATGCGAGCTACATCGGTGAGGACGGCGAGAAGCACCGTCCGGTCATGCTTCACCGCGCCATTCTGGGCACGTTCGAGCGCTTTATCGGGATCATGATCGAACACTACGCCGGCAAACTGCCGGTCTGGCTCGCACCGGTGCAGGCGGTGGTGGCGACGATTGTTTCGGACGCGGATGATTATGCGCGCGATGTGGTGCGACAGCTGCAATCAGCCGGGATCAAGGTCGAGGGCGATCTGCGCAACGAGAAGATCAATTACAAGGTGCGCGAACATTCATTGAAAAAGGTTCCGCATCTGCTGGTGCTGGGCAAGCGCGAGGCCGAAGAGGGCACCGTCGCGCTGCGTTCGATGGATGTCGAACACCAGCGGGTGCTGCCACTGGCCGAAGCAATTGCACTGCTGAAGGCTCAGGCGACCCCGCCCGATTTGCGGAGTTGAGGCGAGTTAGGCGCGGGTGGCGCGGGTGCTTCGACAGGCTCAGCATGAGCGGGTGCTGTTAAGTGCCCCTTACCTCCTCGCCCGCTCGGCCTGAGCCTGTCGAAGACCACGCGCTGCCAGCGCCCAGCGCCCTTTGATGCTCGGCCTTACCCCGCTCCAAATCGGCATTGCGCTGTTCGCAACGCTCGCCGCCGCGTTCGTTCGCGGGCTGGCAGGATTCGGAATGGCGATCCTGCTGGTGCCTGTGCTGGGGCTGGCGGTTCCCCCGCGCGAAGCGGTGGTGGTGGCCAATTGCCTGGGGCTGCTGATCGGGCTGGCCGGGCTCAGGAAATTTATCGGCGCGAGCGAGAAAAGCGCCCTGCAGATCGCAGCGGTGGCAATGCTGGCGACCCCGCTGGGGGTGGGGCTGTTGGCGGTGACCGATCCGGAATTGGCGCGACTGGCGATTGCCCTGATCGCACTGGGATCGTTTGTCCTGGTCGTGCTGCCCAAGCGCCCCGCGCACCACGTGCCGAGCGTGATTGAAACCGGCGGCACTGGGGTTGTCTCAGGTATTCTCACGGGTTTTGCTGGCATGCCGGGGCCGCCGGTGGTCCCGTATTATATACGCCGCGAAATACCCGCACAGCTGGCGCGCGCCTCGATGATGACGATTTTTCTCGCTACGTCACTGGCCGGGGTGGTCTCGGCAATCGTCTTGGGAGTGGCGACGGTGCGCGAACCGCTGCTGGCGGCGCTGCTATTTCCGGCAGTGCTACTGGGTAACTGGCTGGGCAACTGCGTGTTTGGCAAGATCAGCGACCGGGTCTGGCGCTTGTTTACTGGTGTAGTGCTCGGTCTGTCGGCGCTGGTCGCGCTGTGGAAGCTGCTAAAAACTTGAAGGCAGCGCCTGACCCGCAAGGATCAAGCTGAGCGCGCAGCCGATCACGATCGCGCCGCGCAGCAGTTCGACCGGATCGAACAGCGTGTGCGCGTTTACAAGGGCGAGGGCTTTGACCATGGGACATTGTCGCGCGCGTGGCTTACTAAAGGGTAAACATTCAGCCGGCTTCGAACAGCGCGCGCAAATCTTTCTTCAGTATCTTGCCATTGGCGTTGCGCGGCAAGGTTTCGCTGTGGAACAGGATCCGAACCGGCACTTTGAACGCTGCAATCCGTTCGCGAACGAAGCTTTGTAATTCAGCCTCACTGGCGGTCCGGCCGGGAGCCAGTTGGACCACCGCCGCCGGTTCCTCGCCCAGCGTGCGGTGCGGAATACCCACTACCGCTGCGTCGGTCACCGCCGGGTGTTCGTAGAGCGCGTTCTCGACCTCGGACGAATAGATGTTCTCCCCGCCGCGGATCAGCATATCCTTGGCGCGGTCGGCGATGAAGCAGAAGCCTTCCTCGTCGAGCCAGGCCAGATCGCCGGTGCGGACCCAGCCATCGACGAAGGTCGCCGCGCTGGCTTCAGGGTTGTTCCAATAGCCCGCAACGATCATCGGCCCGCGCGCCCACAGCTCGCCAATCGCGCCGCTCGGCAGCAAGGTGACGCCGTCGTCCGCGCGGATTTCGAGGTCGGCGGCGGCTACAGGCGGTCCGCAGCTGGTCGGGCGGCCCAAGTAATCTTCGGCCGCGTGGGTGGTTACTGTGGCGGAGGTTTCGGTCATTCCCCAGCCATTGCCAGGCAGCGCGCCGAACACCTCATGGATTTTCCGCACAAGTTCGGGCGCTGATGGTGCTCCGCCATAGCCGATCGCTTCGATGCTAGAGAGATCATAGTTGCCCCGCTCGGGATGTTCGAGCAACTGCCAGGCGATGGTCGGGACCCCGCCGGTCACGTTGACCTTCTCGCGTTCGATAATCCCGAACGCCTGGACCGGATCCCACTTGTACATCAGGATAATTGTATGCCCCCCAGCGACTGCACCCATCAGCGTGGCCGAGCAAGCGGTGGCGTGGAACAGCGGGATCACCGTCAGGATCACTTTGCGGGCTGGTTCGGGCAGGGTATCCTCACGGCGCAGCACGGTGCGCGCCGCGGCAAAACCGCTGGACATAATATTAGTGACTAGGTTGCGATGCGTGCCCAGCGCTCCTTTGGGATGGCCGGTAGTGCCCGAGGTATAAAGGATCGTCGCCGGATCATCTGGAGCCAAATCGGCGTCTGGCAAGTCAGCGTCGGGCAAGCCGGACCACTGCGCCGACGTTCCGATTAGGTCCTCCAACCGCAACACCCCGGCGGGAACCTCGGCCAGCCGCGACACAACCATTGTTTCAAGGGCGGGGAGTTCAGCGCGGTGCGGCTCGATCCGCGCGAGCCGCTCAGCATCACAGATCACCAGCTTGCTGCCCGAATTGTTGAGCCCGTAAACCAGCTCGGCCCCAGTCCACCAAGCATTGAGCGGGACGCAGATTGCCCCGAGCACGGTTACCGCAAAAAACACCACAGGCCATTCGGGCAGGTTGCGCGAAACCAGCGCGACCCGGTCGCCTTTGTTCACCCCCAGCGCGCGCAGTTCAGCTGCCAGTGCCGCCACCGCGCGGTGCCAAGCGGAGAAGCTAACCCGTTCATCCTCATAAACAAGAAA
>JAYTIS010000248.1:0-4261 GCA_043731725.1 Novosphingobium sp. | reverse complement strand
GAGGCGATGTCGTGCTGCTTCAGCAACTTCAAGCAGCTGTTCGCGCAAGGGCAGGAATTCACCTACGGGATCGAGGATATCGCGCGCTATTACCGGACATATATCGACCTTATGAACCACTGGGACTCAGTTCTGCCCGGCCGGGTGCTGCGCGTGCAGTACGAGGACGTGGTCAACGATCTCGAAGCGAGCGTGCGCCGCATTCTCGACTATTGCGGCCTAACGTTCGAACCGGGCTGCCTCGAATTCCACAAGACCCAGCGCAGTGTGCGCACCCCGAGTTCCGAGCAGGTGCGCCAACCGATCTTCCGTGACGGGATCGATCAATGGAAGAACTTCGAGCCTTGGCTGGAACCGCTGCGCACCGCGCTGGGGCCAGAACTGACCAAAATATAAAAAAGGGAGCGATGATGGAAGCCGTAGCACCGACCCAGGCCCAGGAAACCTCCAGCATCCAACTGCGCTGGTATATCCTGATCGTGACCATGCTGGTCTACACGATCAACATCGCCGACCGGTATGTCATGTCGACCGTGCTCGAACCAATCCGGCTTGAGCTCAAGCTGACCGATGGCGGGATCAATACGCTGACCGGGGTTTCACTCGGGCTATTCTATGTAACCATGGGCATTCCGTTATCGTGGATTGCGGACCGCTATAACCGTAAGAACCTGCTCGCGGCGTCGATCACCGCGTGGTCGGCGATGACCGCATTTTGCGGCTTGTCACAAGGCTATTGGCAGCTGTTGTTGGCGCGAATTGGCGTCGGAGTAGGCGAAGCCGGAGGAACGCCAGCCTGCAACGCGATCGTCGGAGATTACTTTCCGGCCAATCGACGGCCGATGGCGATGACCATCTTCGCACTGGGGGCACCGATCGGGGCCTGGCTGGGGGCTGATATGGCCGGGGCTGTTTCGCATGCCTACGGCTGGCGCGCGGCCTTTCTGGTGCTCGGGATTCCGGGGCTCGTGCTGGCCTCAATCGTGTATTTTACGGTCAAGGAGCCTGCACGCGGGCGGCTCGATGCGGTTTCAGATAGTGCCGCGCCGACACTGATGGAAAGCTTCAAATTTATCCGCAAGCAAAAGGCGGCGTTCCACCTGATCATGGGCAGCGGTGTTTCGGCGCTGTGGGGCTGGGGCCTGATGTGGTTCACCCCCACTTTCCTGCAGCGCATGTACAGTCTTAACGAAGGGCAGGCCGGAGCGATCGTGGGCCCGATCCATCTGGTGATGGGGATCAGCGCTTCGCTGTTTACCGCGTGGCTGCTGGCGCGCCCGTCATTCACCGATCCGCGCCGCATCGTCTATCTGCTCGGCGGGGTGACGGCGGTCGCGACCATCCCTTCGATCATCGCCTTTTGGACTCATTCGCAGTTGCTGGCGACCGTGATGCTGTGGACCTTCATTCCGGCGATCTACTTCTATATCGGGCCAGCCTTCGCGCTGGGGCAGAACCTGGCTCCGCCGCGGATGCGCGCGATGTTCACCGCGATTGCCTTGCTCGTCGCCAATGTCTTCAACCTGATCGTCGCGCCGCAGGCGGTGGGCTGGATGAGTGATTATTTCGCCGGCCCAGCCGGTGCCGATGCCGCGTCGCTCAGATTGGCATTGCTTGTACTGGCCCCAACCGGGTTCTGGGCTGCTTATCATTACTTCGCTGCGGCCAAATACATTGTCGCTGATCAGAAGCGCGCGGTGGGCTATGTCTGATCGATTGCTCAAGTCCTATATCGACGGGGCCTGGACTCTGCCCAAGACGTCGATTGAGACATTCGAATCGATTAATCCGGCAACCGAGGAAGTTGCGGCCAAGATCGCCATGTGCGGCCCAGACGATGTCGATCTGGCGGTGGCCGCAGCCCAGCGGGCGTTTGCGAGCTATGGCTATACCACGCTGGATGAGCGGATTGCGTTGGTTGAGCAGCTGATTGGAGTGTTTGAGCAGCGCTATGCCGAGATGGTTACGGCAATTTCGACCGAAATGGGCGCGCCATACGATTTGTCGCACGACGCGCAGGCCGAATGCGGCCCGGGGCATCTGCGCGAGACCATCAAAGCCGCGCGCGCGCTGAAATGGGAGCGCCCGATCGGTACGACCGGCAGCCTAGTTTACGAGCCAATTGGGGTGTGCGCGCTGATCACCCCATGGAACTGGCCGATCAATCAGCTCGCCGCCAAGATCGGGCCCGCACTGGTGGCTGGTTGCACCATGGTGCTCAAACCCAGTGAGATTGCGCCGCTCTCGGCTCAGCTGTTCGCTGAATTTATCGACGAAGCCGGGTTCCCGCCCGGTGTATTTAACCTGGTTCACGGCAGCGGGGCCGGGATCGGCGATGCGCTGACCAGCCATCCTGGGGTTGATATGGTGTCGTTCACCGGATCGACCCGCGCCGGGGTGCAGATTGCCAAATCCGCTGCCGATACGGTTAAGCGGGTGTCGCAGGAACTAGGCGGAAAATCGGCCAACATTGTGTTCGACGATGCCGCGCTCGAAGCCGCAGTAACGCGCGGCGTGATCGATTGCTTCAGCAACACCGGCCAATCGTGCAACGCGCCCACGAGGATGCTGGTCGAGGCCTCGGCCTACGACCGGGCGGTGCAATTTGCCAAGGCTGCCGCCGATGCGGTGACGCTAGGCGATCCGCTGGCCAAGGGGCCGCATCTTGGCCCGGTGGTCAGCAAGCTGCATTACGACAAAATCCAGCGGCTGATCCAGATCGGTATCGACGAAGGCGCGGTGCTGGTTGCAGGCGGCACCGGCAAGCCGGCGGGCTTTGAGCGTGGCTTTTATGTGAAGCCGACAATCTTCGCGGGCGTCTACAACCAGATGACGATTGCGCGGGAAGAGGTGTTCGGGCCGGTGCTGGTGATGATCCCGTTCGCCGATGAGGCCGAGGCAATCGCCATTGCCAATGATACGCCGTATGGTCTGGCAGCCTATGTCCAGAGCCTCGATCTGGAGCGCGCGCACCGCGTGGCCCGGCAACTGCGCGCTGGCGGGGTTTCGCTCAACGGCCACGGTCAGGATTATTGCTCACCGTTTGGCGGCTACAAGCAATCGGGCAATGGCCGCGAATGGGGCGCATGGGGCTTGCACGATTTCCTTGAGGTCAAGGTGGTGAACGGGTTCTACGCCCGATGAAACTGACCGACATCCAGACCTTTGTGGTCGGCAACCCGCCACCGCATTTCGGTGGACGCTATTTCGTGTTCGTCAAGCTGACCACAGATGGCAACGTGTCGGGCATCGGTGAAGCCTATTGCGTACCGTTCGATCCGCAGCTGGTCGCCCGGATGATCGAGGACATGTTCGATCGCTATGTGCGCGGCACCGATCCGCACGATATTGAAACGATGTGGCGCCGGATCTATTCGGCGGGCTTCACCCAGCATCCCGATCTGACCGTGATGGGGGTGCTGAGCGCGCTGGAAATGGCGTGCTGGGATATTGTCGGCAAGGAAGCGAACCAACCGGTTTACAAGCTGCTGGGCGGCCAGGTGCATCAACGCCTGCGGTCTTACACCTACATTTACCCACGCGCAGGTGATCAAACCGACGTCTATCATGATCCCGATTTGGCCGCGACGCGGGCGGCCGAATATTTGGCGCAAGGCTTCACCGCACTGAAGTTTGATCCGGCCGGTCCCTATTCGGCGTTCGATGGCCGTCAATTGTCACTTGAGGCGCTCGACCTGTCGGAGCGATTTGCCCGGCAGTTGCGCGAAGCAGTTGGCACCAAGGCGGACCTGCTGTTTGGCACCCACGGCCAGATGACTGCGGCTGGCGCGATCCGGCTGGCCAAGCGGCTTGAGCCGTTTGATCCGCTGTGGCTGGAAGAGCCGGTTCCGCCTGATGCGCCCGAAGAAATGGCCAAGGTCGCACGCGGCACATCGATTCCGATTGCAACAGGTGAGCGGCTGGCGACCAAATACGATTTTGCCCGGCTACTCAATGTCGGGGCGGCGGCGATCCTGCAGCTCAATCTCGGACGGGTCGGCGGCTTGCTCGAAGCGAAGAAGATTGCGGGGATGGCCGAGGTTTATCACGCCCAGATCGCACCGCATCTCTATTGCGGGCCAGTGGTTGGCGCGGCCAATATTCAACTTGCGACCTGCACCCCCAATTTCCTTATCCTTGAAGGGATCGAAACCTGGGGCGGTTTTCATGCCGAAATCCTCAAGACTCCGATCCAGTGGCAGGATGGCTATGTCATCCCGTCCAGCGAGCCCGGGCTGGGGGTTGAGCTCAACGAAACCGT
>JAYTIS010000247.1:0-11197 GCA_043731725.1 Novosphingobium sp. | reverse complement strand
TACATAGAGCGCGGAAGGATCTGGTGCGCATGAACGAGGAACAGCCGAGCGGTAGTCCGTGGGTGAAAAACCTGCTGATCTGGGGCGGGATTGGCCTGGTGCTGGCGCTACTGGTCTCAGCATTCAATCCGCGCGGCGAGGTTGCCGCCGGCCAGATTTCCTATTCGGATTTCCGCGCGAAAATCCAGGCCGGGCAAGTGGCCTCGGTCCAGGTGGGTGAGGCAAAGATTGTCGGCAAGTACAAGGACGATAAGCCGTTCGTCACCGTGCCGATCCCCAATGATACCAGCCTGCAGGGGCTGCTGCAAGAAAGCGGCGTCAAATACGATGGCAAGCCAGCTGAGGAAAACAACCTGTTCCTAGTGCTGCTGGTCAACGTGTTGCCAGTCCTGCTGTTTCTGGGGCTGGCAGTGTTCGTGCTGCGCCAGATGCAGAAGGGCGGCGGCGCTGGCGGGGCGATGGGCTTTGGCAAGAGCAAGGCCAAGATGCTGACCGAAAAGCAGGGCCGCGTGACCTTTGCCGACGTTGCCGGGATCGATGAAGCGCGCGAGGAACTGGAAGAAATTGTCGAGTTTCTCAAAAACCCCAGCCGGTTCGCCAAGCTGGGCGGACAAATCCCCAAGGGCGCGCTGCTGATCGGTTCACCGGGGACCGGCAAGACGCTGCTGGCGCGCGCGATCGCGGGCGAAGCGGGGGTGCCGTTCTTCACCATTTCCGGCTCGGACTTTGTCGAAATGTTCGTCGGCGTTGGCGCCAGCCGGGTGCGCGATATGTTCGAGCAGGCCAAGCGCAACGCCCCGTGCATCGTGTTCATCGACGAAATCGACGCGGTCGGTCGCCACCGTGGTTCTGGCCTCGGCAATTCGAACGACGAGCGCGAGCAGACGCTCAACCAATTGCTGGTCGAAATGGACGGGTTTGAGGCCAACGAAGGCATCATTATCATCGCCGCGACCAACCGTCCCGATGTACTCGATCCCGCGCTGCTCCGTCCGGGCCGGTTCGACCGGCAAGTGGTTGTGCCGCTGCCAGATATCGAGGGCCGCGAGAAAATCCTGGGCGTGCACATGAAGAAAGTGCCGCTGGCGCCCGACGTCGAAACCCGCACGATTGCGCGCGGCACTCCCGGCTTTTCAGGGGCAGACCTGGCCAATCTGGTCAACGAAGCTGCGCTGCTCGCGGCGCGCCGCAACAAACGGTTGGTCGCAATGCGCGAGTTTGAAGACGCCAAGGATAAGGTCATGATGGGCGCCGAACGCCGCTCGATGGTGATGACCGAGGACGAGAAGAAGATGACCGCCTATCACGAGGCCGGCCACGCAATCGTCTCGATCAACGAAGCCGCTTCGGACCCGATCCACAAGGCTACGATAATCCCGCGCGGCCGGGCTTTGGGCATGGTCATGCGGCTGCCAGAGCGTGACAGCTATTCGTACCACCGCGATCAGATGCTGGCCAACCTGTCCGTTAGCATGGGCGGCCGGGTCGCCGAAGAACTGATCTTTGGCCATGGTAAGGTTTCATCCGGCGCTTCGTCAGACATCCAGTATGCCACTGGTCTCGCGCGCAACATGGTCACCCGTTGGGGCATGTCCGACAAACTGGGTCCGCTACAGTATGAAGACACCCAGGAAGGCTATCTTGGCTACGGCGGCTCGGCCCGGACCATGTCATCGGACGAGACCAACAAGCTGATCGATAAAGAAATCCGCTTACTGATCGATACCGCGCACAAGCGCGCGACCGATATCCTGACCGTCAACGCTGACAAGCTGCATTTGCTCGCCAAGGCCATGCTCGAGTTAGAGACGCTGTCGGGCGACGAGATTACCGAGCTAATGGAAACCGGCAAGATTGACCGGCCCGATGCTCCTGCACCCGGCAGTGGGCTGACCCCAGTACGCGGTTCGGCCATTCCCCGGGCAGGCAAACGTTTTGCCGGGGTGGCGGCGCGCAATCCCGGCTAAACGCGGACTGCCGCATGGATCAGCTGATCGACAACCCCAGCACGGTCAGAGTGAACAACGACAGCGCAATCACTGCAAAAACCCCCAGCGCAGCGGTGCGCCACAGCGCGCCGCGACGCGTCAGGCCGTAAGTCTCGCGCAATTGCCGGTGCATGTGGAACGGCACGTAGAACATTAACAGCACAATCGGGCCACCGAGCGATGTCCAAACGTTGATCGCCGTCATTGCCGCAAGCACGATCAGCATAAAACACAACGAATAGGTCACAAACACCGTATGATCGTACAGGTGAAAGCGCCGATTGAACGGAAACAGCAGCCACACGAACGGCACGCTTAGCGGAATCAGCACCCAGCTGTATTTGTAAGCGCTCGATTGCAGCTTGTAGATTGCCAGTTCTGGATTAGCTGTCACACTGCGCCAGGCGTTGTTGAGCGACGCTCTTATGGCACCCCCACCCACTCCGCCGCTTGGCACGATTTCGGAAGGCAGGATGTTCAGGTTTCTCGCCTGAATCCTAGCCAGTGCGGTTTCGGCGCCGGCCAGTTTTTTTGCGATCGGCTCGGTTGCTTGGCCGGATTTTTGAGCTGCGGCTAGATCTGCTTTGAGACTGGCCACGTGCTTGATCGCCATCCCCTCTGCGGTCGTACCGGCGGGACCCAGCACCGCGTTGTTGTCGTGATCAAAGTGGAACGGTTCTGCCGCAAGCGAGAACAGCGCAAAGGTCAGGAACACGACGAACAGAAATAGCGCAATTGGGCTGACATAACTGGCGCGGCGGCCATCGATATATTCGCGGGTCAACCGCCCAGGATGCCACGCCAGCAGCGGCAGAGTGCGCCAGATCTTGCCTTCAAAGTGAAACACCCCGTGCGCCAGATCGTGAAAGAACGCCGCGATGGTCTTGTGCACATGCGCCGCCTGCCCGCACTGGTGGCAGTGGCTACCGATCAGCGCGCTGCCACAATTGAGGCACAGGGCTTCGTGAGTATGGCCATCGGTGCTTTCGCTAGGCGCCGGCTCTGCCCTCCGCGCAACCACCGCGCCCGCGGCGGTGTCGCCGATGGTCAATCCGGTTTCGTTCACTGCCCTGTACTCCGCCCGCGAGATTGCGTTCATGGTCTTGTCAGGCGCAATGGGTCAAGGCACCAAGCACACCGCGTATGGGAACCTTGTTATGAAACGCCTGATAATCGTCGCCGTGGCCCTCGTCGCCATGCCCAGCGCGCTGCTGGCGGCGCGCGGCGACATGAACCTGGCAGTGTTTGTCGACAAAGCTGATGTGCTCCAAGCGCAAGGGCCGATGGCATTTTTCTCACCCGAACTGGAAGTACTCAAGGCCGAAGGCAAGGCGGCGGGGGAATCGTACCGAGCGCGGCTGCTCAATGAACGCGCCGCTGGCCGACCATCGAGCTGCCCCCCCGATAATGCCCAGATTGTGCCCGAAGAACTGGTCGCTTTTCTCAAGCGGTATCCTGCCAAACTCCGCCCGCGCATAACTATCCGGCAAGGCGTGGCGGACTATTTTATCCGCAAATATCCCTGCGCGCGGCGCTGACAGCAAAAGGCCCGCCTCCATCGGGAAGCGGGCCTATCAAACTGTCGTTGGGTCGGGCGAATCAGCCCTCGTAATCGCCGCCGATCGAGGTGTTGCGCACCGGAGCAGCCGCGGTAATCCGCAGCGCTTCGGCCGATTGGCTGAGCGAGCCAACAGCATCGACCTCGTCATCATCCTCGGGCAGCACGCGCTGGAGCGAGCTGATGACCGATTCCTTAAGCAAATCGGGGCGCACAGTGGTCTCCGCAATCTCGCGCAGAGAGACCACCGGGTTCTTGTCGCGGTCGCGGTCAATGGTCAGTTCGGCCCCGCCCGAGATCTCACGCGCGCGCTGCGCCGCCAGTAGGACCAGGTCGAACCGGTTAGGGATCTTGTCTACGCAATCTTCAACGGTAACGCGAGCCATGGGCACTCCAATTCTGATCGAGCCAACACAAAACTGGCACACCAATCGGGGCGCTACAGGAACTCTGCGGACAAAGTCAAAAAAATTCGCAGAACCTATTGAGAAGAAACAAATCTTTTTGAATCAATCGTAACTGTGCCCAGCCATGCTATCTTCGGCGAGATCACTGAAGCGGGTGATGCGCGCTTCAAACCGCAACCGGACCTTGCCGGTCGAACCGTGCCGCTGTTTGGCAACGATCAGTTCGGCCAGGCCATGGACCCGCTCCATGTCCGCGGCCCAGGCGGAATGCACTTCATGGGTTTTGCCATCATCACCGTCGGTCGGCTGCTTGGGTTCCTTGTTGGCAATGTAATAGTCTTCGCGGAACACAAACCAGACCATATCGGCGTCCTGCTCGATCGAGCCCGATTCACGCAAGTCCGACAATTGCGGGCGTTTGTCTTCGCGCTGCTCGACCGCGCGGCTAAGCTGCGACAGCGCAATCACCGGCACGCCCAATTCCTTGGCGAGCGTCTTGAGGCCGCGGCTGATTTCCGAGATTTCGTTGACCCGGTTGTCGGTGCTGCGCCCAGAACCTTGCAGCAGCTGCAGGTAATCGACCACCACCAACCCAATATCGTGTCGCCGCTTTAGCCGCCGTGCACGAGTGCGCAGCTGCGCAATCGACAGCGCCGGCGTATCGTCGATGTACAGCGGCAGTTCGGCCAGTCGCTGGCTGGCAAACGACAGTTGCTGAAAATCCTCGCGGCTGATCTTGCCCATCCGCAAGGCTTCGCTGCTGATCCCCGATTGCTCGGCGAGAATTCGCGTGGCGAGCTGGTCAGCGCTCATTTCCAGGCTGAAGAACGCGGTTGCCGCGCCGACCGATTTGTCGGGCGCGATCCCGTCGGCAATGTCTCGGCGCAGGCGATCGGCGGCATTGAACGCGATATTGGTGGCGAGCGCAGTTTTGCCCATGCCCGGACGGCCAGCCAGAATGATCAAATCCGAATCGTGCAGTCCGCCGACTTTTTCATTGATCGAGGTCAGCCCGGTAGTCTTGCCCGAGATGTGCCCGCCCGACAGCAGCGCTTGCTCGATCATCCCCAGCGCGGTCCGGGTGGAAACCGCGAACGGTTGCGCCTCGCTGCCGGTCGAGGCTCCCTCGGCGACTTGATAGAGCGCGGCTTCGGCGGCTGCGATCTGTTCCATCGGCTCGACGCTTTCGGACGTGTCGAGAGCGGAATTGACCAAGTTGCGGCCAACCGAAACCAGTTCACGCAGCAAGGCCAGGTCATAGATTTGGTCGGCCAGTTCACGCGGCGCCAGCAACCCCTGCCCGTCCGCAGTTAGCCGAGCCAGATAGGCCGCCCCGCCCAGATCCTTGAGCGCTTCGTCAGCCTCGAAATAGGGGCGCAGCGTGACCGGCGTAACCACTGCCTTGCGGTCGAGCAATTGCAGAATGCGTTCGTAAATCCGCGCGTGAACCGGCTCGAAGTAATGTTCGGGCCGCAGCGGGGTGACCAGTTCCTCGATCACCCGGTTGTCGATCAGACAGGCGCCGAGGAACGCTGCCTCAGCCTCGACATTGCTGGGCAGCGCGCGCGCTGCGGCTTCATCGGGGCGGGTGATCAAATTTGCTTCGGCCATGGGCCGCGATCAATGGGCGCGGGCGCGGCACCGTGCAAGCCAGTCCGTGAACTGTAAATGTCCACAGCCTGTGGAAGCTGCGCAAATCACCACGATTGCGGGGGGCCGATTGGCCTTGCTCCCCATTGCTGCATTTGCGAGAAGCCGCGCCAGCATGCCCGACCCCCGGATCATTCATATCGAGCTCGACGAAGCGACGATCCTGTGGCGCAACGCCGATATCGAACAGGAGCGGCGCATTGCGATCTTCGACCTGATCGAAGAGAATACCTTTAAACCGGTGCGCGCCTGGGAAGCCGGCCACCAAGGACCTTACCGAATCAAATTGGCGGTCGAGGACGGGCGGCTGGCTTTGGAAGTGGCCGACCAAGACGGACAAGTGCTCGAGCTGTTGGTGCTCGGTCTGGGTCGGTTCCGCCGCCCGGTGCGCGAATATTTCGCGATCTGCGACAGTTACTATCAGGCGATTCGCAAAGCGACCGCCAGCGAGATCGAAACCATCGACATGACGCGGCGCGGAGTCCACAACGAAGCCGCCGAATTGCTGGTCGAACGGCTGGCGGGCAAGGTGGAAACCGACTTCACCACTGCCAGGCGGCTGTTCACCTTGATCTGCGTGCTGCATATCAGGGGTTGAGGGATAACCAGGCAGATTATGGCACGTACTAAAAAATCCAGCCGGTTGCGGTTGCGCCTGCTTGGCGCCTTGGTGCTTGGCGGGCTGCTCGTGGCAGGCTGGGCATGGTGGGGACTGCATCACTGGCGCCCCTCGCACACCGATTTTCCGGTCCAAGGTGTCGAAGTAGGCAGCGACGATGGCGCGGTCAATTGGAAGGCCGTCAAAGCGATTGGCGCCAGTTTTGTCTATCTCGATGCCTCCGCCAGCGCCTTTGCGCGCGATCCGGCTTTCGTAAAAAATCTTGAAGATGCGCGTGCTGCCCGGTTGCAAGTCGGCGCGGTACATCGCTACGATCCGTGCCAGCCGGCGGAAAAGCAGGCGGCCAATTTCGTCACTGTAGTGCCGCGCGACGGGGCGATGCTGCCCCCCGCGCTCGATCTTGACCTGACCGCCGAAAACTGTCCGGTCAAGGTCAGCGACGCGGCAGTGACAAGCGAGCTAATGACCTTCCTCAACCAGATTGAGACTCACACAGGCAAGCCAACGATCCTCAAGATTTCCAGCAGCTTTGAGAAGCGCTATCATCTGGCAGCGAAGATCGATCGCAACCTATGGCTGGTCCGCACCCGGTTCCAGCCTGGATATGCCGGGAGACCGTGGATGTTGTGGACCGCCAACCGCGGTTTGGACACTGCAGCCAGCGACGAGCCGCTGCGCTGGGTAGTGGTGGGCCGATGACCTGGACCCGTGAGAGCTTAATCGCCGCTGCGCGCGCCGCCGCGGCTCAAGCCTATGCACCTTATTCAGATTTTAATGTCGGTGCGGCCTTGGGGTTCGCCGACGGCAGCATGGTGACCGGGGCGAATGTCGAGAACGCCAGCTACGGCCTGACCCTGTGCGCGGAAACGGTCGCGGCGGCCAAGGCGCTATCGGACGGCCAACGCGGCGCGTTGGAGACGGTCGCGGTGATCGGCGGCAAAGCGGGGCGCATCGGACTGGGCGATCCCGTCACGCCGTGCGGCCGCTGCCGCCAGGTGTTGACCGAACTGGCGCAGCTGGGCGTCAGCGATCCGGTGGTTTTGTGCGTGGGCGAGCATGAGGTACTGGAATTGCTGCTCTCAGACCTGCTACCGCGCAGCTTTGGTCCAGCCAGCCTGACCTAATTAAACTCGCTTAGTCGGCGAGCCATTCAAGCAAGGCACCTAGACATTCCCGCCCGAGCATTGCACTCCGTTCGGGTGACCATCCTTGTGCGCTGCAAGGTAGCTCGTTGTTATCCTTGAACGGCATCTCCAGCGTCATCGCCACCGCATCGAAGCGCTCGGCCAGTTGGTTGGTCGACATGGTTAGGTTGGCCTGGGCCGCTCGCGCCGGCGGATAACCGACCCGGGTTTGGAAATCAGGGGTGCGGCGGTCAAGGATTGCGGCATAGCGGTCGTACCCGGCCTGAAGCTGCTGGGTCCACGACGGAATGCCTTGGAACCCGGCCAAGAACACCGCCGGGATCGCCTCGTCGCCGTGGACGTCGATGGCAAAATCAACGCCGGTTTCGTCCATTGCGTCGCGAATGCACAGCACCTCGGGCGACTTATCCGCGCTTGGCGCGCTCCATTCGCGGTTGAGGTTGATCCCCACTGCGTTGGTGCGCAAATGGCCGCGACGCGACCCGTCTGGATTTACGTTGGGGACAATGTGAAACCGGCACAGCTGCCGCAGCTTCCGCGCCACCGAATCGCCAGGATCGGTCAGGCAATCGAGTGCGCCTTCCATCCACCACTCGGCCATGCTTTCGCCGGGATGTTGGCGGGCATAGAGCCAGACCTGTTTGGGCCCATCGCCGAGTTCCAGGCAATCAATCGGCTGGCCATCAATGCTGTGACCCAGAACTCGGTGCGTAACATCATCGGCCAGCGCGGCGCCGCTGATCAAATCGTGATGTCGCTCCATCGAATAGGGCGCGAAATAGGCGAACCAAGCCATGTCAGTGCGGGGCGCGTAGGTGATCGTAAGGGTACCGTCGTCTTCGCTCGAATCGAAGCTGGATGAAGCCCGGCCCCAGAATTCGCGATCCTCACTTACCACCGCATTATAGTCCGGCCAGCCACCCGGGTACGCCGACGCGTTGAGCGCAGTCAGTTTCAAAGTCAGGGTGCGGCCGGCGCTGCCCGAAACTCTGAAATAGAACCACTGGAAGAAGTCCGATTGGTGATCTTTACGGATTTTGAGGTGAGCGGAGGTACCTTCGATGGAGAGCACTTCGATATTGCCGCCGTCGAACGCGGCGTCGATTTGAATGTTGATCATTTGACTTCGATAGTAGCTCCTGATGTTCCGGGGAAGCCCTGGAACAACGCTTCGCTCATCTTTGGTGCACCCAGCGCTGTTGCGGCCAGTGGCGATTTGCTCGAAACCGTGAAACTGGCGCGCCCTTCCCAAAGTGTCATTGCGCTCGCTCGATCCTTGATCGCAACCGCCAGGTCGGTAGCAACTTGGGCCGCCGGTTTGGGTGACAGGTTAAGCCCGACCCCGAGGCCTACGCCCGAGCCATAGGTGCCGGTAGATCCGCCCACCCCGACGCTGACCGGGCTTGAGCGGAGCGGCTCGATCGTGTGCCGCGAGAGTTTGAGATAAACCACCTGTGCGCCGCGGCCGGACGGAGCTTCGCTATAACCGAGCAGCACCAGCTGGCGCATTACCGCAGCGCGGTAAGTCTGCCATTCAAGCGAATTGCCATCGCTGCCCGGCGCCGGTTCGACCGCGATTGCGCCCTTGCCCAGCGGCGAAACATCGGCGGCGTGAAACCGGGTAACTTGCACCGGCCCAACGGGTGTGACGCATCCCGTCAACGCGGCAGATACCATAATTGAAATGGCCAGAGTGAGACGCTTCATCGCTAGCGGCCTTTCCTACGTTGCCAATGCAATCCTGCGGCGTTTCGGTTGCAGATGCAAGGGCTTAGCGACGTATATGGGCTTCGCCGGGGCGCAGCGGGAAGCCGCCGAACAGCGCAACTGCGAGTTTGTCGGCGATGGCCTGTTCGCACTAACGGGGATCGCCTGCGCGGGTTAGGGTCTCGGCAGCTTACGCTGCGCTGAACGCTGGCTGCCGCGTAGTGGCATTAACCACTTGATCGCGAGGCCATGCTAGCGGATGGCCGCAATATGACCCACAAATGCCCCGTACTTGTAACCGGCGGTGCCGGTTATATCGGCAGCCACGCTGTGCTCGCGCTGGTTGATCAAGGCTGGCCGGTGGCGGTGATTGACAATCTGACCACCGGCTTTCGCTGGGCGGTTCCCGACGGTGTGCCGCTTTACGAGGGCGACATCGAGGATGCGGCGCTGCTGGCTCGGATATTCGCCGAGCAGGAAACGCGCGCCGTGATGCATTTCGCCGGATCGATCATTGTCCCCGAATCGGTCGAGAATCCGCTTAAATATTATCACAACAATACCGCCAAAAGCCGGGCGCTGATCGCCGCTGCGGTCACAGCGGGAGTGCCACACTTCATTTTCAGCTCGACCGCAGCGGCTTATGGCATTCCCGAAAAATCGCCGGTCAGCGAGGACTGTCCGCGCCGGCCGATCAATCCTTACGGTATGTCGAAGCTGATGACCGAGACGATGCTGGCCGATGTCGCAGCGGCGCACCCGCTCAATTACTGCGCGCTGCGCTATTTTAACGTCGCAGGCGCCGATCCGCGCGCGCGCACCGGGCAATCGACCGCCGGGGCAACGCACCTGATCAAAGTTGCGGTCGAGGCGGCGCTGGGCAAGCGAGACCATGTCGAGGTGTTCGGCACGGATTATGCAACGCCTGATGGCACCGGCGTGCGCGACTATATCCACGTCAGCGATCTGGCTGCTGCGCACGTGCTGGCGCTGGAAGCGCTGATCGCCGACCCGGCCGAATCAATGATCATGAACGCGGGGTATGGCCGGGGCTTCTCGGTGCTGGAAGTGCTCGATGCGGTCGACCGGGTGACCAATCTGACGATCGAGCGCCGGCTGAGCCCGCGCCGCACGGGCGACCCTGACGCGCTGATTTCGGACAATGCGAAGATCAAGGCCGTGCTGCCGTGGGTGCCCAAATACGCTGATCTGGATGTGATCGTTACGCATGCCCTGCAGTGGGAGCGCAAACTTGGCGAAATCCGGCGCGAAGCTTGACTTGGCGCTGACTCGCCCGTAACGGCGCACCTTCAATTTCAAGCGGTCACGTCCGCTGCCGAGGAAGCCATGAAGATTCGCAACAGCCTCAAGTCGCTCAAAGGTCGTCACCGCGATAACCGCGTGATCCGTCGCCGTGGGCGGACTTATGTGATCAACAAGACCAACGCCCGGTTCAAGGCGCGCCAGGGCTAAACCCTGCTGCGCGAGCCGGATGATCGGCGTTGTGCGAAAGATTCGGCTCGCCTCCCACCCGGAGCGCGGGCCGAAATCTTTTTATCGCCAGGAGTTCGCGGCGTGAATGGTCAGATTGAGGCTGTTGTGTTCGATGTCGGCCAGGTGCTGGTACGCTGGGAGCGCGACTTGCCGTTCCGCCGCCTGATTCCCGACGATACGCTGCGGGCAGAGTTCATGGACACGGTCATCCCGCTCGAGTGGCATGCCGAACACGACGCCGGCCGCGCGGCGGAAGAGATGATCGCTGAGCGTAGCGCGCTGTTCCCCAGCCATGCCGCGCTGATTCGCGCTTGGCTGACCCAGTTCAACGAAACGATCCCCGGCCCGGTGCCAGGCAGCCAAGCGATTGTTGAGGAACTCACCGCGCGCGCGGTCCCGATCTATGCGATCACCAACTTTGGCGCGGATACATGGGCGGGGTTCGCACCGGGCTGGCCGCTGCTCACACAGTTTATCGATATTGTGGTGTCGGGCAACGAGCAACTCGCCAAGCCTGATCCGGCGATTTACGCGCTGGCAGCGGCGCGCTTTGGCCGCGCGCCCGGATCGATGCTGTTCGTCGACGATAGTTTGGCCAACGTGGAGAGCGCCCGCAACTGCGGCTGGCA
>JAYTIS010000246.1:0-5468 GCA_043731725.1 Novosphingobium sp. | reverse complement strand
TGGTCGGATTCAAGGCGGATTGTCATCGAACCAAGTTCGGGCTTCAACCGTACACCCATCCAGCCGGACAGCGTGGCTAAGTCCATACACCAGCCTTCTGGGGTATCATGGATCGCTCCAGCGGCAATTTCATGCGATCCGTTCACGTTTTGTACCATGCTAGAATCGCGGTCGATGGTCAGGCGTTGGTCTTCGGCGAACAGCCAGCCAGTTGCGCGGCGCGACTTCTTATCGACGCGCATCGGCAAGTCGAGCGCTTGGACCAAATCGGCGAAATCGACGCAGACGCCTTCGGGGGTCTGATACCCGCGCAGCGCATCGCCGATTTTGTATTGTCCAGAATGCAATTCGAGCAGCAGCGCGTCATCTTCGCTCGGCTGCCAAGCGCCAGACTGCGCTGAGCTGGCCTGCGCTGGGCCGGCCCAGACGGCAAGAGCCGTCACACCAAGTGCAACGGCTCGCCTAATCCGAGTGGTCCAACCTATCATGACGCTTATTGTGAGCTAGGTGCTTATCGCGCGGTCAGGGAAACGTCGCGGACGTTTCAGCGATCAACCCACCGCCGTTTTCAGCCAATTCACGGTATTCGATCTTGACCGGACCTTTGAGTTTTATCAGCTGCTCAGCGCTCAGCGGAATTTGGGCTTTCCGATGGGTAATTTCCGCATAGACCGCAATTCCGCGCAAATTGAACAGGGTTTCGCCGCGGGATGACTTACCGATAAGTTCGCCATAGACCGAACGCTGGCCTGACCGGGTCATATCAAGCTCGACATAACTGCCCTTGGGCTCCGTCACCAAGTGGGCGTTGGCCAAAGTGGCGGACGCCTCCAGACGCCCGCGCCGGACGAACACGGGGATCGTAATGCCGTAAACCGGGGTGAGCTTGATCGATACGCCCGCAGCCGGATCGCTGCTCGCCTCGGGCTTGAGAGCGGGCGGAACCGCTCGGAAATTGAGGTGCACGCGATATTCGCCGTCGGGCAGTCCCGCCGGCGGGCGGATCGATATCCGCACGGCTTGGGGCTGCTCAGGAAGCAATGAGATCCGACGCGGCGCATAAGTTACCATTTGCAGCGCGGCGAGCTCAGCCGGAGTAGCCTCCGCCTCGGATACTGCGGTGAAGTCGCCATCTTCGCCCATTCGCCGCAATTCCACCGAGATCCGGTAGGTTGCAGGCTCGACCCCGATATTGCTGAGAATCACTTCCGAACTACCGCCCTGGCTTATGATTACCCGGGTCGGCGCGATCAGCAGGTCGCCTTGTGCGGCAACCGGCACGCCAATTAGGATGGTCGACAAAGCCGCGCCAGCCAGCGCAAAACGGCGAAAGCGGGAAAAAGTCATCGTGGCAATCCTTGATCAAGACCGCAGATGCGCCTGGAGCGCCTGCGTGGAATTACCTAACGGCCTAGTCAAAGAGGGTTAATTTCCCACTAACCAAGCGCGCCGGTTCGGGCCAAACAAAAGACCGCACCCGCGCGCTGCGGATGCGGTCCTTGTTGCTCACCCGCTATGGGCGCGAAAGTGCTTATTGATATTCGACCGAGACGACGAAAGTGCCCGAATAAGTGCCAGGGGTCTGCGCCGACGCAACTGTCAACCGGCCACCAACCTCAAACAGCGCTTTGCCGGTCGTGATATCGAGCTGCATACCCGCAGGCGGATTCACTGTGAATGCATCGAGCGTCATCTTGTTCGGCGAAGCAACGTTACCGCCCAGAAACAGCGTCGAAGCTACCGTCGGCAAGGTCACGATCACAGATGCACCCTTGGTGCCGGTGACTGTGAAGCCAGCCGGAGCGCGGGTCCCGGTCCACACCAGCGTGCCGGTCTGCGATGTGGCGTTGTTACCAATAACGGTCACGGTGCCGCCGGTGTTGGCCGCGATTTGGCCAAAGTTAAGTGGAGTATCGGCAGTTAGCGTAAGCGACTGCAGGATTTCAGCGGTGGCAGTGGCGGTCGCCGAAGCGGCGGCCGAAGCCGAGGTTGCGAACGAGGCAGCTGCGAGAGCGGCGCCGACAACAACAAAACGGAGCGAATTACGCATAAAAGATTTGGTCCCTTCAAATTGCCAACAGCACTGATGACGCTGTCCCCGAATGGTTGGCAACCCCCCCATCCGCTGGGCTCTAAGTAGGAACACTGTGTTCAGAGTTTACTTGTAAGACTGGTTAATCGCGCGATAAGAAAATTTGCCCAAACCTCTGCAATTGGCCTCGCCCACACCGCACGAACGGCTAAATTCCGCCACCTGTAAGCCGCTGGCAGATCAGGTCGAGCTGGTCGAGAGTACGATACCGTATCGTTACCGCACCCGATCGCGGATCTGCATCTGTATTGATTCGTACCGACAATCCCAAAAATTCTTCGAGGTGGCTTTGCACGGCGGCGATGTCGGCAGTGGCTTCCGGGTCACGCGCACCGCGCGCGCGGCGCGGAGCAGTTGCCGGAGCCGCACCGCGCCGGACCAGCCGCTCCACCTCTCGCACCGACAGATGCCGCGCGGCAGCTTCGGCGGCGAGTGCGGCAGCGTTTTCAGCGCCAATTAGTGCGCGGGCGTGGCCCATCGACAACTTACCCTCTTCAACCATTGTCACCACCACCTCAGGCAGCGATAGCAACCGCTGCAGATTGGCGACGTGGCTGCGGCTTTTATCGACGAGTGTCGCGATCTCGGCTTGAGACATCCCTTCTTGCTCGCTCAGCCGGTGATAGGCCCGGGCTTCCTCGATCGGATTGAGATCTTCGCGCTGAAGATTTTCGATCAAGGCCAGCGCGGTAATCTCGCGGTCACTCAATTCGCGGATAATTGCTGGAATTTCATGCAATTGCGCGCGTTGTGCAGCGCGCCAGCGGCGTTCCCCGGCCACCAGCCGCCATTGCGGTTTGCCTTGCGCAGAGCGATGCGGGGTGACAATTATCGGCTGGATCACGCCGCGCGCAGCGATAGAAGCTGCCAGTTCGTTCAGTGCTGCTTCTTCGAAGCGCCGACGCGGCTGATCGGGGTGCGGCATGATATCGGCCACCGCCAGCATCGCTAGGCCGTTTGCTGCTGCGGCTCCGGCCGTAGATGGCCCCGTGACCAGCGGCTCTTCGCGGCGACTTTCACCTAGCAATGCGCCAAGGCCACGCCCTAAGGGCAGGCGTTTCGTCGACAGGCGAATAACCGGATCGTCGTTCATGCAGCCTTCCTTTGTTCGGGCAGACGCGTAATCAGCTCACGCGCCAGCGCCATATAGGCTCGGCTGCCCGAGCAAGTGTGGTCGTAAACCAGCGCCGGCAAGCCATGGCTGGGCGCTTCGGATAGCCGGACATTGCGCGGGATCACCGCCTCGAACACCAGGTTGCCCAAGCACGAACGGACATCGTCAGCGACCTGGTCTGTCAACCGATTGCGCCGATCAAACATCGTAAGCACAATACCAACGATCCCCAAATCTTTGTTAAACCGCTGCTGCACTCGCTCAACTGTTTGTAATAATTGAGAAAGTCCTTCGAGCGCAAAAAACTCGCACTGCAGCGGCACCAACAGTGTATCAGCGGCGCATAGTGCATTTAGCGTGAGCAGACCGAGCGATGGCGGACAATCGATGAATGCGATGTCATATCCGTGCTCCCCCGCCAGAGCAGTGCGCAGACGATCGGTGCGATTATCTACGCCGACCAGCTCGATTTCCGCGCCGGACAAATCGACTGTGGCCGGAATGATGTCGAGCCCCGGGATCTTGGTTGGCATAATGCATTGGCTCAGCGGCATCTGGTCAACCAGCAAATCGTAGGACGACGTTGTGCGGTCGGCGGCGTGGATTCCGATCCCGGTCGAGGCGTTGCCCTGCGGGTCAAGGTCAAGCAACAACACCTTCCAGCCGGTCGCCGCCATCGCCGTGGCGATGTTGATCGCCGTGGTGGTTTTGCCCACCCCGCCCTTCTGGTTGGCGATCGCTACGCGAATCACGGCCTATTTCCCCTTTTTCCGGCAGTCTTGCCGACGAGCGTTCCGATAATCACCCCGGCCTCGGCATCGCTGAGCGATTGTTCCACGTGGAACACATGCTGCCAACCGCTCAGTGCTGACAGTTCCTGCGCGGCTGACCGCCCTTTGGGCAACAGCCAGCGCGTGTCACTTGTGGAAAATCTTGCGGATAGCTCGAGCAATTTGGGCAAGGGCGCGAACGCCCGTGCCGAAATGACGCGGAATTTTTCGGTAGGAAGCAGTTCGAGCTGGCCTCCAAACACCTCAGCGTGGCTCAGTTCCAATGCCCTACGCGCGGATTCGAGCCATTCCGCTCGGCGCGCGCGCGATTCGACCATCACCACACGGCACTCAGGCCGCAATGCGGCAATCACCAACCCAGGAAATCCCGCGCCAGTCCCCAAATCAAGCCACGGTGAGGCCGTTTCATCTGGAGCATGTGCCACCAGTTGCGCCGAATCGGCCATGTGCCGCAACCATATCGCGTCCAAACTGGTCGCAGCGACGAGATTTTGTCGTTGGTTTTCCTGCCTAAGCATGTGCTCGAGCAATTTCAGACGCTCGTCCACTATTGAGTCCCATTCGGGTAGCTGGGTCAGCCAAGCCTGGGCCTGGGCCTCAGTAGTCAGGATCATGCTGCACGACGCCGCGCATGCACCAGCAACGCGGCAAGGGCCGCTGGGGTGATCCCAGGGACCCGTCCCGCCGCAGCCAAGGTCGGCGGCTGCACCGCGCTAAGCCGCTCGATCATTTCGCTCGAGAGACCCGGGATTGCGCCGTAGGGAAAATCGTCGCCCAGCACCAAGCCCTCACCCGCGCGCAAATCGCGCAGTTCGTTGTCCTGGCGCGTTAGATATGGCGCATAGGCGGCATCTTCGGTTAGTTCCTCAGTCAGCGCCGGATCGTCAGGCAAGCTCATACCCAGCCATGGCGCGAGTTCGGCAAGCCCGACCCCGCCGAACCGCAGCCACTCGCGCAGCGTCAGCCGTCCGGCACCTTCACTTACCGGCAGGCCAGCTGCCGCGAGCTCGTGCCCGCTCGCGCTCTGCTCAAGCGCCTCAACATAGTGTGCCTTGCTGTGCTCGCGCCGGGCAAACCATCCAGCGCGATCTTGGCCGATGCATCCGGCTGCCAGTCCCAGCGGGGTCAAGCGCGAGCCGGCATTATTGGCGCGCAGTCGCAACCGGTACTCGGCCCGCGCCGTCAGCATGCGATAGGGCTCGGACACGCCGTGCAGCGTCAGATCGTCAACCATCACTGCCATATAGCTATTAGCGCGGTCCAACGCCGGCGCGGCGCGGCCCAGCACCGCTGCCGCGGCATACATGCCAGCCATCAATCCTTGCGCTGCCGCCTCTTCGTAACCGGTGGTGCCGTTGATCTGGCCCGCACAGTATAGGCCGGGGAGCGCCCGGAGCTCCAAACTGGGACGGAGCGCGCGCGGATCAAGATGATCGTATTCAACCGCGTAGCCCGGCACCACCATTTCGGT
>JAYTIS010000245.1:0-3139 GCA_043731725.1 Novosphingobium sp. | reverse complement strand
GTGCAGGCCTTTTTTGTCGGCGGCAAGTTCAAGCCTGAGGACGGCGCGATCATGAGCCAGATCGTAGTCGCGCTGGTTTGCGGCCTGCCGAGCTACGTTCTCGTCAAAGTGCTCGAGCCGGGGTACTTCTCACGCGGCGACACCCGCACCCCGGTAATTACAGCGGGCACAGCGCTGAGTTTCAATATCTTCCTCAACCTGTTGGTGGTGCGCCAGTTCGGGATTGTTGGCCTCGCCGCAGCGACCGCTTGTTCGGCCAGCCTTAACTGCGTGCTGCTTTATGCCAACCTTCATCGGCGTGGGCATTTCCGGTTTGACTGGCCGCTGCTGAGCCGGGTGCTGCGTCAAATTGCCGCCTCCTTGGTCATGGCCGGGGTGCTGTGGTATCTGCTGCATGCTACCATGCCGTGGTATTCAGGCAGCGTGGCGCAGCGGGCGTTGGGCATCGTGATGCTGGTCGGTGTCGGATTTGCGGTTTATGCGGCAGTCGCCTGGGCCATCGGCGCGGTTGACAAGCAGGATCTGGCACTGCTCTCACGGCGCCGTAGCGACAAATCGATCGACGAAGAAATTCCTGGCTTCTGAATATTTCGGGTTTTGAAAGTACATCAAATGCGGATCGTCTCGGGCATCCAGCCCACCGGCAACCTCCACCTTGGCAATTATCTGGGTGCGATCCGCAACTGGGTGTCGATGCAAAATGAAGTGGCCGCGAACGGCGGGCAGAGCCTGTATTTCCTCGCCGACCTACACGCAATTAGCCAGCCGCATGTCCCCGCCACCCTTGCTGCCAATTGCCGCGAGATGGTTGCCGCGCTGCTCGCCTGCGGGATCGACCCCGACAAGTCGGTGCTGTTCAACCAGGCGCAAGTGCCGCAGCACGCCGAGCTGCAATGGCTGCTTAACGGCACCGCCCGGATGGGCTGGCTGAACCGCATGACCCAGTGGAAAGACAAGGCTGGCAAGAATCGCGAAGGGGCGTCAGTGGCGCTGTTCACTTACCCGGTGCTGCAGGCCGCCGACGTGTTGCTGTATCAGGCGACTCACGTGCCAGTTGGCGATGACCAAAAACAGCACCTCGAGCTGGCGCGCGATATTGCACAGAAGTTTAACAACGATTTCTGCGCCGATACTGCGCCGGTGTTCACCTTGCCCGAACCGATTATCCCGCCTGATGCCGCCCGGATCATGAGCCTGCGTGATGGCAGTGCAAAGATGAGCAAGAGCGACCCATCGGACATGAGCCGGATCAACCTAATCGATAATGCCGACACGATTATAGCTAAGGTCAAGAAAGCCAAAACCGACGCCGAACCGCTGCCAAGCGACAAAGCCGGTTTGGAAGGCCGTCCTGAGGCAGCCAATTTGGTGGGTATTTACGCTGCAATCAGCGGGACCAGCGCTGAGACCGTGCTGACTGAATTTGGTGGCAACGGGTTCGGAAAATTCAAACCCGCGCTTGGCGAATTGCTGGTCACGACGCTGGCCCCGATCAACGCGCGGTTTGTCGAGTTGTGCCGCGATCAACCTGCGCTAGACGGTGTGCTGCACCTTGGTGCTGCTCGCGCCCGCGAATTGGCCGCGCCAACGCTAGCAGCGGCCTATGCAGCCTTGGGATTGATGCGCGGTTGAGGTCTGTCTTTTGATACAGGCGCCATTCAACCGCGATTAAGCGAGCTTGGCGTAATTCCGCATCAATCCTACTCTTTCGTTGCACCGTGCGCGAGTCGCGCTGGTTCGGCTACACAGGAAACCGGGTCGATGGCTTATACTGAAAACACTGTTCATATTATCAAGGCGGCAACTGCAGCAGTGCTGCTAACCGGGCTGGCGGCTTGCGCCACGCCGTTCAACGCCAATGTCTCGCGCTATTCGGCGCAGCTTCCTGCTCCGCAGGGACAGACCTTTGCGGTTGTTGCAGCCGATAGCGCGCTCGCTGGCGGGCTCGAGTTCTCGCAATATGCCAACCTGGTTGGCATGAAGATGCAGGGGCTGGGTTATCGCCCGGCCGCCAACCCGGCCACCGCCGATATGATCGTGCGGTTCGACTACGGAGTCGACAAGGGTCGCGAGCAAGTCCGCTCTACCGGCTTCGCCGATCCCTATTGGGGGTCATGGTACGGACCACGCCGCGGTTCATACTTCGGCAGTGGCTATGGCGGTTTTGGCGGATATGGCGGATATGGCGGCTACGGCGGTTATGGCCGCGGCTATAGCGCCTATCGTCCTGGCGGCGCATGGAGTTATGGTATTTACGACCCGTGGTTTGACCAAGGCTATGAAAGCTATACCGTTTACAAAAGCGGTATCTCGATGAAGATCGATCGCCGCGTCGATGGCCAGCGACTGTTCGAAGGACGCGCTGAAGCCGCCTCGATGTCCGACCGCTTACAGTATCTGGTACCCAATCTGGTCGAGGCATTGTTCACCGACTTCCCCGGCCGCAATGGCGAAACGGTGCGGATCTCGGTCGCACCGGAGAAGAACAAGCGCTGATTGCTGCAATTGGGTATTGAGGAAGGCGGGTCCGGCAGAGGGCCCGCCTTCCTTCATACACAACCAACCGGCCGGAGCTCAGCTTTCGAGTGCGAACAGCCCGCCGGTTGAACCGAACCCGCCTTCGCCGCGCGCGGTTTCGTCAAGTTCATCGACTCTGAGCCACGTGGCGCGGGTCACCGGTGCCAGTACCAGTTGAGCCACCCGATCACCGCGGCGAATTTCGAACGCGGCGCTGCCATGGTTGATAAGGATAACCTTAAGCTCGCCGCGGTAATCCGAATCGATCGTGCCGGGCGTGTTGGGCACGGTAATCCCGTGCTTCAAAGCCAGCCCCGAGCGTGGGCGGACCTGCACTTCGTATCCTTGCGGGATCGCAATCGCCAGCCCGGTCGCCACGGCATGCCGTTCGCCCGGGGCCAGGGTCACGTCTTCGGCTGACAGCACATCCATCCCGGCCGCCCCGTCAGTCGCATAGCCCGGCAATTCCAGACCCTCGCCATGCGGCAAGCGTTTGACCAGCAGCGGAACGTCAGGCGACGTCGACTTTTTCTCCGACAGATTTTTGTCCGAGGAGGGCATCGGCAATCCTTTCGACGAGCGCGGTGGCAACATCGTCTTTTGCCATTTCGGGCAGCGTTTC
>JAYTIS010000244.1:0-8885 GCA_043731725.1 Novosphingobium sp. | reverse complement strand
TGGTCATGGTGCTGGCAGTTGGCGCGATCATTATCGATGGCGGGATCAAGACCGTGGGCGGCGGCGGCGGCTACGGCGAACTGCACCTGTTCATCAACGACAACACCGGGCTCTACGAAGGCTCGATCATCTCGACCGTGGCGATCGCAGTGATCCCGCTGATCCTGTGGCTGATCCAGCACGGCACGATTTTTCCGCCCGACTGGCGGGTCAAGACATTTGGCCTGGCGCTGATGTTTGCCTGCGCGCTGATGCCGGTCGGCACGCAGGCGCGCACCGGGCTGCTGTGCCTGGCCTTGCTGGCAGTGCTGGCGCTGCGCCATGTCAAACGCCGCGCGCTCTATATCGCCGTGATGGCGGCGCTGGCACTGATCGCGGTGCCGTTGCTGCCGGCCAGCTTTACCCAGCGGATGCGCACGATCCAGAATCACCAAGCTGACGAAAGTGCCGCCACCCGCGTCGCCGTGTGGGGCTGGACGCTCGACTATGTGAAGGATCATCCGCTCGGCGGTGGGTTCGAAGCCTATCGCAGCAACCACGTCCACGTCGAGCTCAAGGGCCAGACGGGCGATGGCAACAATGTCTCGGTCGAGGTCAAGGACGCGTTCGACAAGGCGCGGGCCTATCACTCGAGCTATTTCGAGATGTTGGGCGAGCAGGGCTGGCCTGGCTTGGTGCTGTGGCTGTGGTTGATGCTGTCGGGGTTATGGCAGATGGAGCGCATCCGCAGGCGCTGGAAAAATCGTACTGGCCCGGGCGAAACCTGGCAGGCCCCGCTGGCCACGGCGCTGCAGCAATCGCTGATCGTCTATATGGCGGGTTCGCTGTTCGTGGGGATCGCGTTCCAGCCGTTCTGCTACATGCTGATCGGGCTGCAATGCGGGCTGTGGAGCTATCTGCGGCGAATCGAAGCTGCTGGGCCGCGCGCTGCCGCGGTCGCACACCAATTGATCGTGCCCGATGCCGTAGCGGCACACTAGCGCGCATTGCACTGGCGCACCGCTTGCGCCATGACACCGCCTTTCTGCATCTGGAGGAGAGGCCCAATGACCCCGCAAGAACTTGCCACCAAGACCGGTGAAGTGATCGGCGTTTCTGACTGGTTCGATGTGACTCAGGAACGCATCAACAAATTTGCCGAAGCCACCGGCGATTTCCAATTCATCCATCTCGACGAAGAAAAAGCCAAATTGACCCCGTTCGGCGGGACCATCGCGCACGGGTTCCTGACGCTGTCGCTGCTCCCGGTGCTCGGCGGGCTGACTGATGGTGCGCGGATCGATAACATCAAGATGGGCGTCAACTATGGCGGCAATAAAACCCGCTTCATCTCACCCGTCCGTTCCGGCAAACGCGTGCGCAGCCACACCAAGCTGGTCGAGCTGGTCGAGAAGCGCCCCGGTCAGTGGCAGCAGACCAATGAAGTGACGATTGAGATCGAGGGCGAAGCCAAGCCCGCGCTGATCACCGAGTGGATCAGCCAGTTTTTCGTTTGAACATCTGCTCCCCAGGCCCGGTTCGAACTTAAATCATCCAAGGAATTTACTATGCGTGATGCAGTCATCGTTTCCGCCGCCCGCACTCCGATTGGCCGGGCCTATCGCGGCGCTTTCAACGCCACCCCAGGCGCCTCGCTTGGTGCGCTATCGCTCAAGGAAGCGGTTGCCCGCGCCGGGATCGAAGGCGCTGAGGTTGATGACGTGGTCTGGGGCGCAGCGCTCCAGCAAGGCTCGCAAGGCGGCAACATCGGCCGCCAGGTCGCGCTCAAGGCTGGACTGCCGGTGACCGTGGCGGCGATGAGCATGGATCGACAGTGCTCATCCGGACTGATGAGCATCGCCACTGCCTCCAAGCAGGTGGTGATCGACCGGATGGACGTGGTTGCGGCCGGCGGGCAGGATTCGATCAGCATGGTGCAAACCAAAGAAATGCGGGTCGCCGCCGATCCGTCGCTGATGGCGATGCACAAGGCGATCTACATGCCGATGCTGCAAACCGCTGAGATCGTTGGCCAGCGTTACAATATCAGCCGCGAAGCCTGCGACGAATATGCTTACCAGTCGCAGATGCGGACCGCTGCCGCGCAGGCCGCTGGCAAATTCGATGCCGAGATCGTCGCCTGTTCGGCCACGATGGCGGTGACCAACAAGGAAACCGGCGAGGTCACGATGAAAGACGTGACGCTGACCAAGGACGAAGGCAACCGCCCTGAAACCACAGTTGAAGGGCTGGCTGGTCTCAAAGCAGTGCTGCCCGACGGCATCATCACTGGCGGCAATGCCAGCCAACTCTCAGACGGTTCGGGCGCCGTGGTGATCATGGAAGCCGCGCTGGCCGCGAAGAAGGGCCTGGCTCCGCTGGGTCGTTATCTCGGTATGGCGGCGGCCGGGACCGAGCCTGACGAAATGGGCATTGGCCCGGTGTTTGCCGTACCCAAGCTGCTATCGCGGTTCGGGCTCAAGGTCGATGACATTGGGCTGTGGGAACTCAATGAAGCCTTTGCGGTGCAAGTGCTCTATTGCCGCGACACGCTGGGCATTCCCGATGAACTGCTCAACGTCAACGGCGGCTCGATCTCGATTGGTCACCCCTATGGCATGACCGGCGCGCGCTGCACGATGCACGCGCTGATCGAAGGCAAACGCCGCGGTGCCAAGCACGTGGTCGTGACCATGTGCGTGGGCGGCGGCATGGGCGCAGCGGGACTGTTCGAGGTCTTGTAATGCGGCTGTCGGCACCGCGCATCGCTCCGGTCGAGCTTGACCGGTTGGACGATGATCAGCGCGCGGCCCTGGAACCGCTTCTGGTCCGGGGCCGGGTGCTCAACGTCTTCCGCACGATGGCGCGGTTGCCGCGCGCGCTGACGGCATTCTTGTCTTGGGGCGGCTATGTTCTGTCGCGCCGCAACAGCCTGCCGGCGCGCGAACGCGAACTGGCGATTTTGCGCACGGGGTACCTGTGCGGTGCAGGTTACGAATGGGCCCAACATGTCCCGATCGGCCGTGAGGCCGGGCTAAGCGAGGTTGAGGTCGCACGGATCAAGGCCGGGCCAGACGCGCTTGAATGGTCACCGCTAGACCGCGCGATCCTGCGCGCCAGCGATGAATTGGTGGCCGACCACTTTGTCACCACCGCTACTTGGGAGGCGCTCAGCGAGCTCGGCGATACCGGCCGGGCTGATCTGGTTTTCACCGTCGGCCAGTACACGCAGGTGTCGATGATCCTCAATTCGTTCGGGGTGCAGCTCGATCCGGGGCAGCAGCTCGACCCCGCGCTGGATCGGCGCTGAGCGCGTGGGACGGCTGCCCGGCAAGGTCGCGGTGGTCGTCGGCGCCGGTCAGCAACCCGGCGAGACGATTGGTAATGGCCGCGCGATTGCGTTGACCTTCGCGCGCGAAGGCGCCGAAGTGTTGTGTGTCGACCGCGCCGCGGCGCGTGCGCAGGCGGTAGTGGATGAGATCACCAAGGCCGGGGGAACCGCTTTTGCGTTGGCCGCCGATGTCGTCACCGATGCCGAGGCGATTATCGCCGCCGCGCTTACGCGCTGGGGACGGATCGACATTGTAGTCAACAATGTCGGGATCGGCGATGCTGGTGACGGCCCGGCGCAGCGCTGTACGGATGAAGCGTTCGAGCGCGTCTTTGCGGTCAATTTCACCGGCGCGCGGCGGGTAATCCGCGCCGCACTGGCGCCGATGCGTGCGGTTGAAAGCGGCGTTATCGTCAACGTGTCGTCGCTCGCCTCGATCGCTGGTGCCGATATGATCGCTTACGAAGTTTCAAAGGCGGCGCTTAACCGCCTGACGACGGCTACCGCGCTGGGCAGTGCCGCAAAAGGTGTGCGGTGCAACGCGGTCTTGCCCGGTCTGATGGACACCCCGATGGGGGTTGGCGGCACCGCTGCGCGCGATGGCCGCGGGCTTGACGAACAGCGCACAGCGCGGGCCGCGATGGTCCCGCTTAAAGGCGGGATGGGCAGCGGCTGGGATACCGCCAATGCCGTGCTGTTCCTGGCCTCCGATGAAGCGCGGTTCATCACCGGCGCGTTGCTTCCGGTCGATGGCGGGTCGAGCGTGCGGGTGGGCGGCTGACGCTCGCTTGCCGCGCCGCGATGCAAAGTGCATGTTGCTCCTCTGGCGCACTGGAGAGGGCGGCTTATGACCGGACATCTTGGGATAGTTGAGCTTCTGGGCGTCGCTGGCAGTGTTAGCTTACTGGCGGGCTGGCGACTTTACCTGTGCGTGCTGGCCACCGGGCTCGCCATGCATCTTGGCTTATTCCCGCTGCCCGAACATCTCGCATCGCTGCGGGTGCTGGCCAGTCCGTGGGTGATGGGCGCAGCCGGAGCGGCGGCCTTGTTGGAATTTTTTGCCGATAAAGTCGCCTGGCTCGATACCCTGTGGGACACCGTTCACACGCTGATCCGCCCGGTCGGCGGTGCGCTGCTGGCGCTGGCGGTGGTCGATCCGTCTGATCCTGCAACCCAGGCGATTGCGTTTATTCTAGGCGGCGGCGCATCGTTGCTGGCGCATACCGGCAAGGCTAGCGCGCGGGCAGTGGTCAACGCCAGCCCTGAACCGCTCAGCAATGTAGTGGTCTCAACGGCCGAGGATGCTGCGACGACTGGGCTGCTGTATGTGGCCTACGCGCAGCCGGCGTTGGCCGGCGGAGTGGCATTAGGGCTTGTGGCGCTGGCGGTCGCGCTGTTGCTGATGGCGCGCAAGGCGATCAAGGCGCTGTGGAGCCGCTCGCAGCCTTGGGCTGTGCCCCGTGGCGCGCCTGTGCCCCGTGATGCGCCCGCGCCCGACAATCTCCCACCGAACTGAGGTTCAGGCCACAACCTTCAGCTGCGCGCGGTCGAAGCGAACAATCCAGTCCTCGACCATTGGCGCGATCTGATCGCGCCATTTAGTGCCATTGAAAATGCCGTAATGGCCAACCTCGGGCGCAAGGTAATATTGCTTGCGGGTGACCGCGAGCCCTGAGGCGAGGGTCAGAGCGGCCTTGGTCTGGCCGATCCCCGAAATATCGTCATTTTCGCCCTCGATCGCCAGCAAGGCGGTGTCGCGGATTTTGGTCAAATCGACCAACTTGCCGCGGTGCACGAAGGTCCCGTTAGGCAATGCATGCTTCTGAAACACCTGCTCAACGGTCTGCAGATAATACGACGCGTTGAGGTCGCTGACCGCGCGGTATTCGTCGTAGAACGCTTTGCCGGCATCGGCGCTCTCACCGTCGCCCGCAACCAGATGTTTGAACATGTGGTAGTGGCTCTGCATGTGATTGCCCAGGTTCATGCTCATGAACCCGGCGAGCTGCAGAAACCCCGGATAGACTTGGCGTCCGGCGCCCGGATATTGCAGCGGCACGGTGGCGATCACGGTGTGGCGGAACCATTCGATCGGGCGCTGCATCGCCAGATCGTTGACCGAAGTCGGAGCTTCGCGGGTATCGATCGGACCGCCCATCATGGTCAGCGTGGCGGGACGGCAGGGATGCTTGTCCGCCGCCATGATCGCGGTAACCGCGAGCGCCGGGACCGATGGTTGGCACACTGCCAGCACGTGGGCTCCTGGTCCGATGTGTTCCAGAAACAGGGTCAGATAATCGATATAGTCGTCAAGATCGAACTCGCCCGCGCTCAACGGCACCATTTTGGCGTCGGCCCAGTCGGTTACATAAACCTCGCACCGTTCGATCATCCGCGCCACCGTGCCGCGCAGCAGCGTGGCGAAATGTCCGCTCATCGGCGCCACGATCAACAGTCGCGGCGCATCCTTGGGTAGACCGTCATGGGTAAAACGCAGCAGGTTGCCGAACGGGCGGTTCAGCACGATCGCTTGGGTGACCGGAAAGTCGTGCCCGTCAACCATCACGCTTTCGATGTCGAAGGCGGGTTTGCCATACGGCGCGCTGGCATGCGCGAACACTTCGAGCGCCGACGCCATGACCGGGCCAAGCCCCGAATAACCGAACGGCAGCGACGGATTGTTCAGCCATTGCGCCCCGACCGAGGCCCAGGTGCTGGCGGTGTTAAGCCACGAGCGCTGCATTTCGTGAACGGTGTAAAGCACGGCCGTAATACTCCTGCGCCCGGCCATGAACCACCGGTTGAACTCAGCAACGTGGCGGTTGTTGCGGCATTGTGCAATGCACAAAATGACGCAGTGCACAACGGGTTCGCTATTTGCTACTTAGCCGCTTACGCCGCGTCACAGGTGTGCTAGGGGCCGGGGCATGAACTCTGCCTCCACTGGCGCCGCGGGCGAAACCTCCTTGCAGTTGGCCCCAGACGCCGGTCTTGCCGCCGTTCGGCTCGGCGTTCTCGCAGTCCCGGCCAAACCGGCGCGCAGCCTTGGCCCGCTGCGCATGATCGCGCGCGCAACAGTCAAGTATCCGCGGCAGATGGTGTTTGCACTGGTAGCGCTGACGATCACTGCGGCGGCGACCCTGGCGATCCCGGCGGGGTTCCACCTGATCATCGACAAGGGCTTTGCCAAAGGCGGCGATCCGGCCGAGATCGGGCGCTGGTTCCGCTATCTGCTAATGATCGTGGCGGTGCTGGGGCTGGGCACGGCGGTGCGGTTCTATTTCGTATCGTGGCTGGGCGAACGGGTGGTCGCCGATATCCGGTTCGCGGTGCAAAGCAACCTGATGCGGCTATCGCCTGCGTTTTTCGAGGAAAACAGCCCGAGCGAGATTAGTTCGCGGATGACCTCCGACACCACGTTGATAGAACAGGTGGTCGGCACCACCGTCTCAGTGGCGCTGCGCAATTTGATCATGGGGACTGGCGGCATCATCCGGTTGTTCATCCTCGCCCCAAAGCTGACCGGAGGCCTGCTGCTGGGCATTTCGCTAGTGGTGCTGCCGCTGACCTTCTTCGGGCGGAGGCTGCGCAATGTCTCGCGCACCAGCCAGGACCGGGTGGCTGATATCGGCACCCTGGTGGCCGAGGTGCTCGGCGGCATGCGGGTGGTGCAGGCGTTCAATCAGGAGAGCCGCGAGCTGGATCGGTTCGGCGCGGCGGTCGAAGCCACGTTCGCGACCGCGCGGCGCCGGATCCTGCTGCGCGCAGTGATGACTGCCACCGCGATCGTCGCGATCTTTGGGTCGATCGTGCTGCTGGTGTGGGAAGGCGCGCTGCAAGTTGCGCAGGGTTCGATCTCGGGCGGGACGATCTTCGAAATGGTCGTGACCAGCGGGATCGTCGCGGGCTCGTTCGGTGCGCTGACCGAGGTTTACGGCGATCTGCTGCGCGGTGCCGGCGCGGCCGGGCGGCTAAACGAATTGCTCAATGAAAAACCTGCCATCACCGCCCCCGCGCGTCCATTGGCGCTGCCCAGCCCGGCGCGCGGCAAGCTGGCTTTCGAAAACGTGACGTTTCGATATCCGACCCGGCTCGAAGTGGCGGCGCTGGCCGATTTTTCGCTGACCATTGAGCCGGGCGAGACGGTGGCGATTGTCGGGCCTTCTGGGGCCGGCAAATCGACCCTGTTCCAGCTGGCCGAGCGGTTTTACGATCCGCAGGCCGGAACGATCAAATTGGACGGAGTGCCGTTAACCTCGGTCGATCCGGCCGACATCCGCCGACGGATGGCGCTGGTGCCGCAAGAAGGTCAGCTGTTCGCCGCCAACGCCCGCGACAATCTGCGCTATGGCAATTGGCAAGCCAGCGAAGAGGCCATCTGGGACGCCGCTCGCGCTGCCAATGCTGAACCGTTCCTGCGCGATTTGCCCGATGGGCTCGACACCTTTCTGGGCGAAGGCGGCGCGCGGCTTTCGGGCGGGCAGCGCCAGCGCATCGCAATCGCCCGCGCGGTGCTGCGCGAGGCGCCGATCCTGTTGCTCGACGAGGCGACCAGCGCGCTGGATGCCGAAAGCGAGCGGCTGGTACAGGATGCACTAGACCGGCTGATGGCCAATCGCACCACTTTGGTGATCGCGCACCGGCTCGCAACCGTCCGCGCGGCTAACCGGATCGTAGTGCTGGACAAGGGCCGGATTGTCGAAAGCGGCACGCATGACCAGCTATCCAGAGCCGGCGGACTCTACGCCCGCTTGGCCGCATTGCAGTTCGATGACGCGGCATTTGCCGCTGCCGGAGCGAAATAATGGACTTGATGCTCACCGCCGTATTGCTCGGGATTGTTGAAGGTCTGACCGAGTTCATCCCGGTCTCGTCGACCGGGCATCTGATCCTCGCCAGCGAGCTGTTCGGCTATGATGCCCGGACTTGGGCGGTGTTCAATGTCGTGATTCAGCTCGGAGCCATTCTGGCGGTGGTAGTACAATACTGGCGCACGTTCTGGGCGGTGGGTATGGGGCTGCTGCGGCTTGAGGCGCTGTCGCTGCGGTTTGTGCTCAACCTGTTGGTCGCGTTTGTCCCGGCGGCGGTACTGGGTTTGTTGTTCAAACATCAGATCGACGCGATGCTCGGCAGCCCCCGGATTGTCGCCTGGGCGCTGATCGGTGGCGGGCTGGCGATTCTGGGGGTTGAGCGCTATTCAAAGCAAGGCGACTATCAGGGTCTGGGGCAACTGCCGCTGCGCCAGGCTTTCGGAGTGGGGTTGCTACAATGCCTGGCGATGATCCCGGGTGTCAGCCGTTCGGGCGCCACCATCATGGGCGCGCTGGCGATGGGGATCAACCGGCGGACTGCGGCCGAGTTCAGTTTTTTCCTCGCGATTCCGACGATGCTGGGCGCCTCGACGCTCGAGCTGTGGCAGAACCGCGCCGAACTGGCTGCCGGCACTGGACCGGTCGGCTGGAGCCACATTGCGATGGGCTTTTTCGTCTCGTTCGTGGTCGCCCTGGCGGTGATCAAAGTGTTCATCGCGTATGTCAGCCGCTCTGGCTTCACACCGTTCGCACTGTACCGGATC
>JAYTIS010000243.1:0-1602 GCA_043731725.1 Novosphingobium sp. | reverse complement strand
GCAACGCCGAGCCAGACCCCCGGCACGTCACCGCCGCGCAGCGCGGCCAAAGCCGTCGCGTAAAGCGCGTCCAGCGTCCCGCACAGCAGCCAGGCCTTTAGCCATAAGTTTTTCATCATACCCCCTCAGGCTAAGCCTTTAAGGCCTGCCAGCGCGCAATTCCAGCAGGGCCATAAATCCTCACCGCGTCTTCGCCTGAATAAAATGTGGCGTATGCTTCGGCCCCATCCGGGATCACCACCCACGGCTGTTTGCTGCTGGTGAAGATATGGACATCGGGCGGGCAGGCGTCTGGATTATCGAGCGTACCTGCCCGGATGAAGCCGGCCGTTTCGCCCGCACCAGCGTAGTGGCTCCATAATGCGACCTTGCATGCCGGGCAGCGCAACACTGTTTGACCGCGCCCGCTGGCCGAGGGCGTTTCAGTCCGATCGGGAGTCCCTTGCAAAAGTTCGATTTGGGCAGTTTCGATCACCGCATTAAGCGCAAAGGCAGTCCCACTGTCGCGTTGGCACCAGCGGCAGTGGCAGCAATGCACCACGATTGGATCGGAGCCGAGGCGATAGCGCACAGCGCCGCAAGTACAGCCGCCTTGATGGGTCACAGTCTCACCCTTGTTCGCACAGCGCCTTGAGCTGGTCGGCGACCGTGCCCCAACCTTGCTCAAACCCCATTTCCTTGTGGTGCTCCATGCTTTCAGAGCTCCAATGCCGCGCCGAGGCGGTGTAGCGGGTGCCCGTACCTTCGGGGGCAATCGCGAAAATCCCGATCATGAACGGGCCGGCTGGTTGCAGATCGCCCTCAATCGCGTCGGTAAAAGCAAAGCGGCGGCCTTCATCCCACGCGAGGATGAAGCCCGGATTTTCGTTCACTTCGCCGTTGGGGCCGTACATTGTGGCTTTGGTCATTGCGCCTGGCCGGCGTTCGCCAAAGTCCATCTCAGCGCGCCAAGGCTTGGGGCACCACCAATTGTTGGTGCGGTTGACCAATACGTCCCAAACCTTGTCGGGGGATGCATCGATCAGGCGGGAAACCGATAGTTCGTACATATTACGCTTTCTCCTAATCCAGGTCGGGCGCGCCGAGCGGGAAGTAATGACGATAAGGCCGCGCATCCTCGACGCAACGCGCAACTGCCGACAGGGCCAACAAGTGCGCCCGCCAACTGCGCAGCCGGGCAAACTCACGCGGGATCGGGTGGACCCAGTCAGCATAAAACAGGCTGGGCGCGGCGGCACATTCGATCAGCGTTACGTCCTGAGTCACCGGGTAGCTGGCAAGCCAGTGATTGATCCAAGCATAGGAGCGATCGAGCCGCCCGGCCACTGCGGCGAGCAGCGCCGGATCAGCCTTGCCTTCGCTGCGGATCGCCTCGTCCACGCTTTCTTGCATGATCCCCATCACATAGTTGTCGAACACCCGGTCGATCATCCGCAGCTGCGCCGCCGCTGCGGGATCGGCGGGCAACAGCGGGGCCGGACCGGGGTGATGCAGCTGCAAGTATTCAATGATCGAGCTGGCCTCGAACACGGTTTGCGAACCATCAACCAGCAGTGGAAACTTACCCTGCGGGCTGGCCGCAGCAACCAACACGTCGTGGTC
>JAYTIS010000242.1:0-8673 GCA_043731725.1 Novosphingobium sp. | reverse complement strand
GCTTTCAATGTGCCAGCGCAGCTGCTCAGCGCTTGCTCCGTCAACATCGTCGACCCAGCGCAGCACGATCTCACCATTTACCTGGCGTTGGCCGTCGATCAGCATGATCGGCGCGGTGTAATACAGCGATCCCGCCGCGCCTTCGGTGGTGCCGGAGTGCAATTCGAATTCAGGATTGGTCAGCTTGCCCCAGCTGGCGGCGAACTGCGCTTGCGTCAGCCCCGAACGCGCACCGTGATCGCCCCAATAGCGGTAGGCGCTGCCCCAATCCTTGAGGCTCATCGCCTTGGCCCAGGCGACCACCACGGTGGCCGGATCGCGCGAAGTCGAAGGTGGTACTGGTGCGGGGATCGGCGCAGGAACCGCGGCAGGCGCCGACTGGGAGGTTGGCGCTGCGTCCGTCGCGACTGCGGCCAAGGTCCCCTGCTGCTGAGCTGGCTGCCGCTGGGCTGGTTGCGAACAAGAGGCCAGCGCTGCCAGGGCGAGGATTAGCGCAGTGCGGCTCATGCCCGAATCAGCGTCCCGGCGCCGCGTTCGGTGAAAATTTCGAGCAACATCGCGTGCGGCACCCGTCCGTCGAGCACCACCGCTGCCTCGCACCCGGCCTCAACCGCGTGGATGCAGGTTTCGAGCTTTGGGATCATCCCGCCGGTAATCGCGCCTTCGGCCTGCAGCCGGGCGATATCGCCGGGCTGGAGGTCGGTCAGCAAGTTGCCCTGCAGATCGAGCACCCCGGCCACGTCGGTCAGCAAGAACAGCCGCGCCGCGCCTAGTGCCGCTGCAATTGCTCCCGCCATGGTGTCGGCATTGATATTGTAAGTGGCGCCGTCAGCGCCGGGTGCAATCGGCGCGATCACCGGGATCATGCCGGCGGCGCTGGCGGTCTCGATGATGCTGATATCAACTGTCTGTGGCTCGCCCACGAAACCCAGATCGAGCACGCGTTCGATATTGCTGTCGGGATCTTTGGTCGTGCGCTGGACTTTGCTGGCGATCACCAGCCCGCCATCCTTACCCGAAATCCCCAGCGCTTTGCCGCCAGCCCCGGCGATCCAGCCGACCAGCTCTTTGTTGATCCCGCCCGACAAGACCATCTCGGCAATCTCGGCCGTGGCCTTGTCGGTCACCCGAAGTCCATCGATGAAGGTACTTTCGACCCCCAATTTCTTCAGCATCGCGCCGATCTGCGGTCCGCCGCCATGAACCACCACCGGATTTATCCCGACTGCTTTCAGCAGCACCACATCCTCGGCAAAATCGCGCGCCAGTTCCGGATCGCCCATCGCATGGCCGCCATATTTAACCACGAAGGTCTTGCCAGCATAGCGTTGCAGATAGGGCAGCGCCTCAACCAGCGTTTCGGCCTTGGCGAGCATTGCTTGATGATGCGGATCGGACATGCAGCGCGCTTTAGCCAAATGCACGCAAGATTGCAGCCCCTTTAAGCGTGTCGCTTATCGAGCCAGCGCCCCAGCTTTACGAATACCCAGATCAGTGGCGGGACCATGATCGTTGAAAGTACCAATTTGGAAATGATCTGGCCTTCCATGATCTGGCCCAGCGGCATGTCCTGCCCGTAAAAGCTGATCGTGATAAATAGTACCGTATCGACGATCTGGCTAAGCAGGCTGGCGATCCAGGCGCGCAGCACCAACGATTTGCCCTGCCCGCCCATCAACCGCGAAAACAGATAGACATTGAGCGTTTGCGAAGTGCCGTAGGAAATAAGCCCGGCGAATTGCATCCTGGCACCCTGGCCGAGCAACCGCGCAAAGGCATCCTGATCGTGCCAGAACGGCGCGGGCGGAACCACATGGATCACCAGGGTGAGCAGCACCATCGATACGATCAGCGGCACGAAGCCAAACCGCACCAGCTGATTGGCGCGGGCTTGCCCGAACAGTTCGGCGACCGCGCTGGCCATCACCACCAGCAGCAGAAATGCGAATATCCCGCTCTCAACCGCCAGATCGCCCAGCACCGGCCAATGGCCGAGCGAAGCCAGCTTGGTCCCCAGCACACCCGCGAGCACGCATAGCCCGCCATATAGCAACGAGAAGGCGAACAGCGAGCGCGGGATAGTCAACGGTTGGGATTCCATCGCGCAGGCTTAGCGAGCGATGTTGCATTGGGGAAGTGGGGCGGAGGATTTGACTGCCCCGGCAAAGCCGTTACCTCTGGGCGCAAGATTCGATCAGGGGAACGCGAGCACCGATGCAACATCTGATGAGCCTGGCGGGGATTTTGCTGATCCTGCTGATCGCGTTCCTGCTCTCGTCCGACCGCAAGGCGATCCGCCCGCGGGTGGTCGGCGCGGCGTTTGCGCTACAGGCCGGGTTTGCCGCGCTGGTGCTGTACGTGCCGCAAGGCAATCTGGTGCTGCAGACCATCTCGGACGGGGTCTCGGCGCTGCTCGGTTATGCTCATGCCGGAACCGAGTTCATTTTCGGACCATTGGCTAAGCCAGAAATTGGCGGCCACAGCTTTGCCATCGCCGCTCTGCCTGTAATCATCTTCTTCGCGGCGTTGATTTCGGTGCTCTATTATCTGAGGATCATGCCCTTGGTGATCCGCTGGATCGGCGGCGGTCTGCAAATGATCACCGGCATCTCCAAAGTGGAGAGCCTGTCGGCTGCATCAAATATCTTTGTCGGTCAGTCTGAAAGTCCCTTGGTGATCCGGCCCTATCTGGCCGCGCTGACCCCGTCGCAGCTGTTCTGCCTGATGACCGTCGGCATGGCCGGGGTCGCGGGCACGATCCTAGCGGCTTACGCTAGCATGGGCATCCGGATCGATTATTTGGTCGCTGCGGCGTTCATGTCGGCTCCGGGCGGGATTGTCATGGCTAAGATGATCATGCCCGATCCCAAGGAAGACCCCGCCAGCGAAGGTTCAACGACCGAACCAGAGCTGGTCGCACTCGCTGGCGAGGATGAAGACGAGCGCCCGGCCAATGTGATCATGGCCGCCGCGCAGGGTGCACAGACCGGAGTCAAGCTGGCGGTGATGGTTGGCGCGATGGTGCTGGCATTCGTGGCACTGGTGGCGCTGGCCAATGGCATCGTCGGCGGGATCGGCGGGTGGCTTGGCTATCCCGACCTGTCGTTCCAGATGGTACTGGGCTATGTCTTCGCCCCGATCTTCCGCCTGCTTGGCGCCCCCGATTGGTCCGAAGCGATGCGCGCCGGCGGGTTTTTTGGGACCAAACTGGTGCTGAACGAATTCGTCGCGTTTATCGATCTGGGCGCGGCCAAGGACTTGTCGCAAACGACGCAGGGCATCGTTACCTTTGCGCTGTGCGGGTTCGCCAATTTCAGCTCGATCGCGATCCAGATGGCGGTGACCGGCGGTCTCGCCCCCAACCAGCGTCCGGTGATCGCGCGACTGGGGCTCAAAGCCCTCGCCGCCGGGAGCCTGTCAAACCTGATGAGCGCGGCGCTGGCGGGATTGTTCCTGAGCCTTTGACGATCAGGGGATGGGCGGGCCGGGCAATGCCGCCGCAATCGCGTGGGCGACCGGCAGCCAGCCCGGCGCATGGTAGAGCCAAGAGATCATGAATTCGCTGGCAACGATCGCCGGGACCGCGACCATGACGGTCGGGTGGATCCTGCCCCTGGTCGCGAAATCGTAGGCCACCAGTGCGGCCATGAACAGGTTCGTGCTGGTGAAGGTATTGGCAATCAGGCCGAAGTAGCCGTCGCCATATAGGGACTTGATCCCCTCGCCCCACCAGCGCGTATAGGCGGCACCGACTATTACCGTGGTGGCAAGATAGATCAGCCGCTTGTGCGCAGGCGGATCAGTCCGTTTGGCGATAGCCAATCCCGCTAGTATCCCAAAGGCGAGCACATACCAGATTGGAATGATGAAAAACGCCTGTGAGTTCGGTGGATGCGTGAGGTAAAACCGCTGGCTATAGACCTCGGAAAAGAAGCCACTTAGGATCATTACCGGAATTAGGCAGGCACCGATCACCCCGAGTTTGCGATGATTGCGCTGACGGCCCCAGCGGATCAGCCCGATTTGGACTGTCAGCAGCAGCATCCACGCCAGGAAGCTTGCGGCATGGATTTGCAGAATCAGCGGCGCTGCATAATCAGACCTCCCGGCAAACCGCGCGGCGGACGCCGGAAAGAAGCCCTGCCCCACCCCGAGCAAAGCGAGCAAAACAAACGCAAGAAAGAAGTTGCGGTCCCAGCGATGCGGTATGGCGAACGGACGCAGGTGTGTAACCATGGTTTCCCTCCGGCGCGACCCAAACAGACAATCCGGATCCGGGGCAAAGTCAATCGCGCTCTAAAAATCCGCAATGGAGCGAAACCAAGGGTTTCCCCGGATAGGATCGCGTGACCTGGACGCGCCAAGTCGCGCGCATGGCATTACTTTTTGCCCTCGCCGCCACCTTCGCGCTCTGCGCCGAGGGGGCCCGCACCACCTGCGTCGTTGATGGCGATACCTTTTGGCTCAACGGCGAAAAGGTTCGCATCGCGGATATCAACGCGCCCGAAACGCACTCTGCCGGTTGCCCTGCTGAACAGGCGTTGGGCGACCGGGCGACGCGGCGGTTGATTGGACTGCTCAATGTTGGCCCGTTCACGCTCGATATCGAGGGCCGCGCAACCGACCGCTACGGCCGCTCGCTCAGGGTGGTACGGCGCGGCGGGCGCTCGCTGGGTGGGCAGTTGGTCAGCGAAGGCTTGGCCGAACAGTGGCGCGGGCGGCGCAGCGACTGGTGCCTGCTGCTGGCTGCGCGGTAGCGTATGGCGCGTACTATGCCAAGGGCGTCCGCAAGCTGATTTAAGTCAGATCCCGGCGTACCACTGGTAGTCGCTCAAATCTTCCCACAGCCCGCCGCTGCCGCCGTACAGCCCGGCAAACGTCTCGCGCAGTTCGATCCGCATTATGTATTTGGCGTGTTTGTAGCCGAGCTGACGTTCGACCCGTAGCCGCAGCGGCGCGCCATGGCCTTCGCTCAGCGGTTGATCGTTCATCCGCCAGGCGAGGATGGTCTGCGGGTGGAAGGCATCGATCAGATCGATCGATTCGTAATAGGGCTTCCCGCTGAGCACATCAGCGCAGTGAAACACAGCGTATTTGGCATTGGGAAGCAGTCCAGCGAGCGCCAGAATGTCACCCAGTTTCGGACCCTGCCATTTGCCGATTGCGCTCCACCCTTCGACACAATCGTGGCGGGTGATCTGGCTGCGCTGCGGCATCGCTTTGAGCGCACCAAGCGTCAGTTGCTGCGGCCGCTGGATCAGCCCATCAACCTGCAGCGCCCAACCGGCAAAGCCCGCTTCAAGGAACTTGCGATAGCCCGGGTCTTTGACCGAAGAATTACCGTTGACGCGAAAGTTGGGCGACATCTGCGCTTCGGTAAATTCGGGCGCGAGCGCGTTGCCGAGCAGAAACCGCTGGGTCCGCATGGTCAGCCCGGTGGCGCCTTTAAGGCCGTTCCTGAAACCGTCGCTGGCATTGAGTTTGTCGCAGCCGCTCAGCAGCAAGCCGCCGGCTCCGGCCGCGCCAAGGGTCAGCATCCGGCGGCGCGAAAGGATTACAGGGTCGTCCATCACGCGTCCTCTCGCTTGGGTTCGGCCGGCAAGCGGTACCATCCGCTCAGCATCGAGCGCAGTTCGTTGATTGGTCCGGCCAAGACAACCATGGCAATATGCACGATGAAAAATGCCACCAGCCCAGCGGCGCACAAGAAGTGCAGACTGCGCGCCGATTGCCGTCCACCCAGCACGTCCAGCAGCCATGGCAGCGCGGCATTCATCCCGGGAGACATGGTTAGTCCGGTCAAGATCATTCCAGGCAGGAGCAAAAACAGCACACTGCCATAGGCCAGTTTTTGCAAGATATTATATCGCAGCGCCGCCAGCCCGGTGGGGAATTTCAGCCGCGCATGGTCCTTGATATCGTCCCAGATGTGCGCCGGGGCGAGCTCAGCGGCACGCGGGGCGAGATCACGCTTGATATGGCCCGAGATCAGCGACCACAGCAGATAGCCCGCGATGGCGATCATCAGCAACCAGCCAAAAGCGAAGTGCCACAACCGCGCATCGGCCAGGCTGTAACCCGATGGGATCGTCGCCCAACCAGGAAACGGGCGACCGCCACCGACATGCGTAAAATCAAGCCAGGCGTGATCAGGATTGGCCCCGAACGCGCCCCAGTACAGCCGCGGGTGAGCATTGAAGATCATCAGCCCGCTCATCAGCATCACCGTGACCGCGACCAGATTGGTCCAGTGCCACAATCGCGTGACCAGATGGTGCCGCCGCACCAAATCGCCGCCTTGTGCAACTGCCGGCGGCACGGCCTGTTCTGCCATATTCTCCACGTCGGCCATGCTCTGTCCCTTGCCCCGTATGGCAACATAGTATGCTTGCCTGTTCGCGGCAAATTGCTTGGTGGTTACAGCCGTCCCTAGCGAATCTGCGCTTGTTTCAAGCAGGCCAGCGGTGCAGGGAAAGATTACGAGCACGACTGCAGGATTCAGAGGAATATTTCATGCGTTTGATCGATCATTTCATTGCTGGCGGCACCGGCGGCGTGGCTCCTGCGCGCAAAAGCCCGGTGTACGATCCCAACAATGGCACTGTGCAGGCGGAGGTCGCCTTGGGCGATGCCGCGATGCTGGACCGGGCCGTGGCCGCAGCTTCGGCTGCGCAGCCCGCCTGGGCGGCGATGAACCCGCAGCGCCGCGCGCGGGTAATGTTCAATTTCAAGGCCTTGGTCGAAACGCATATGGACGAGCTCGCCGCGCTGCTGTCCAGTGAGCATGGCAAAGTGATTGCCGACAGCAAGGGCGATATCCAGCGCGGGCTCGAAGTGGTCGAGTTTTGCTGCGGCATTCCGCATGTCTTGAAGGGTGAGTACACGCAAGGCGCTGGCCCCGGGATCGATGTCTATTCGATGCGCCAGCCTCTCGGCATCGGCGCGGGGATTACTCCGTTCAATTTCCCCGCGATGATCCCCTTGTGGATGGGCGCGGTGGCGATGGTCACGGGCAATGCCTTTATCCTCAAGCCGAGCGAACGCGATCCCTCGGTGCCGATGCGGCTGGCCGAGCTGTGGCTGGAGGCAGGGCTGCCCGATGGCATTTTCCAAGTCGTCCACGGCGACAAGGAAATGGTCGATGCGATCCTCGATCACCCGGCGATCGGCGCGGTCAGCTTCGTCGGTTCTTCTGACATTGCGCACTACGTTTATAACCGTGGGGTCGCTGCAGGCAAACGCGTGCAGGCGATGGGCGGGGCCAAGAACCACGGGATCGTGATGCCCGATGCCGATCTCGACCAGGTCGTCAATGATCTGGCCGGCGCAGCGTTTGGTTCAGCCGGTGAGCGCTGCATGGCGCTGCCGGTGGTGGTTCCGGTGGGCGACGACACCGCCGAGCGGCTGCGCGCCAAGCTGATCCCGGCGATTGCCGCACTGCGGGTCGGCGTGTCGACCGATGCCGAGGCGCATTACGGGCCGGTGGTCACCGCCGAACACAAGGCCAAGGTCGAAGGCTGGATTGCCAAGTGCGCGGACGAGGGCGCAGAACTAGTGGTCGACGGCCGCGGGTTTACACTGCAAGGCCACGAAAACGGGTTCTTCGTCGGGCCCACGCTATTCGATCATGTCACGCCCGAGATGGACAGCTACCACAACGAAATCTTCGGCCCGGTGCTGCAGATCGTCCGAGCGAAGGATTTCGAGGAAGCCGTCGCGCTGCCGAGCAAGCATCAATACGGCAATGGCGTCGCGATCTTCACCCGCAACGGCCATGCGGCGCGCGAATTTGCGGCGCGGGTCAATGTCGGCATGGTCGGGATCAACGTCCCGATCCCGGTGCCGGTGGCCTATCACACCTTCGGCGGGTGGAAGCGCAGCGCGTTTGGCGATACCAACCAGCACGGCCTGGAAGGGGTGAAGTTCTGGACCAAGGTCAAGACCGTCACCGCGCGCTGGCCCGATGGCTCGCCTGATGGCGGAAATGCCTTTGTTATCCCGACGATGGGGTGATCGCGTGCTGAGCCAACCGTTCATGCAGCAGGGCGATCAATGCTTCCAGCGTAGCCAGCGAATCAAGTTCATCGGCACCGATCAGCACTTCGGGCGGGGATGCGCCTCGCGCCAGCAACACAGCCGGCAGCGCGATTGCCAAGCCTGGGTAAGCGCGCGGGAAGTCATCGCTGTGGAAGAATTCCACCGCGACCGGCAACGCGGTAAGGGTCCGTCGCCACCGGCGATGCATTGCGACTGGGCCGTAACTAATTGCGCACAGCGAACAGGTGTAAGTCTGCGGCGCGACCACTTTGTGCACCGCATCTGCCAGCATATGAAAAATTCCGCCTTTCGCATTGTAGACCAGGACGAGGCGGGACATGGATCCAGGCATTGCGGCCACACTCCTGCTTATACCTTCGCTCCGCTCGCGCCACCGGTTACAATTCCAGCACCGAGAATTTGGAACCACTCTGGAGGACTGCCAATGAAACCCTTACTTTGTCACGCGGCGATTGCTGCACTGGGCCTGACTGGCTGTTCGTCGAACAGCAATCCGGCTCCAGTGGCAACCAGCGCGCAGGCAACTGGGGAAATTTTGCCCGAACAAGCTGCTACGCCGGTACTACCAGTGGCGACCGGTGCGGCCGAGCCAGAAAAATCGATCCCGGTTGCACT
>JAYTIS010000241.1:0-8085 GCA_043731725.1 Novosphingobium sp. | reverse complement strand
CGAATATGCTGGGCTTTTTCAATATCGGGTCACCGACTATCACTGTGACGCGGCCAGTTTACGTGGCGACTTAATTCGGGCTTTGGTTAGCTCGCACCAGGGCACTGCCCTGGCGCAGTGGGATTTGCGATTTGGGCGCTTACATCTGGATCCCGTCCACTCCCCTACCGTCCTAAATAAATTAACCATTCCTGTTGGTTAGCGGGTTACGCGGCTGCGTTAAATATGCCCGGAGAAAAACCGGGGACGTGTGAGACTTATGGCGGATCAAGCTGCCATTTCCAAAATTGGCAGGCTACTGGCGCGGCTGCTGCGCGATCGCGCTGGCAATACGCTGGTGATGATCGCCGCCGCCCTAATCCCGATGCTGGCGATGCTTGGCGGCGGGATCGACATGGGCCGCAGCTACCTCTCACAAAGCCGGATCCAGCAAGCCTGCGATGCTGGCGTGCTCGCCGCGCGCAAAATGCTGGGATCGCAAGTCGTCACAACGGGCAACATCCCCGCCGATGTCGCCACCACCGGAAACCGCTTTTTTAACCTGAACTTCCGGACCGGCGCATACGGCAGCAAAAACCGCAAATTTCAGATGACGCTTGAAAGCGACTATGCCATTTCCGGCGCAGCTTCGGTTGATGTGCCGACCACGATCATGACGCTGTTCGGTTATGACAAGATGGCCATCGCGGTGAAGTGCGAGGCGAAACTCAACTTCTCAAACACCGACGTGATGTTCGTGCTCGATACCACCGGTTCGATGAACGATACTAACCCAGGCGATTCATCTCCGAAGATCGAAATCCTTAAGAACGTAGTGCGCAATTTTCATGCGCAACTGGAAGGAAGCAAATCGCCCGGCACACGGATCCGCTATGGCTTTTTGCCCTATTCGACCAACGTCAATGTCGGCTATTTGCTCAAGTCTGACTGGGTGGTCGATGATTGGAATTACAACGGTCGGGTGGCCAAGGATACCGGTAAGACCGAGACTTACGAAACCTATGCGACGGCCTATACCTATATCAGCGGCAGCCAAACTGCGATTACCGCGTACAATGCGACCAGCTGCCCGCGTAATACCATAGTCTGGATTCAAGGCCTCTCGGGCACCAATCCCGATGGCAGCACCTATGGGTCAGCGACCGTCAACGGTGATGCCTATTCGTGCAGCCTCAGTTCTGACGGCGCGACCATCACGGTGAGCGGCACCCACTATGTAAACTACAAATACGCTTGGGTGAGGAAAGACACCGGCCCCGCCACGCGCGAGAAATACAGTTGGGAGTATAAGCACGTCAAACAGAACCTGGCATTCCTTAAGGGTGCGACCGGCAACGATCCGCTCAAGGGCGGCTCGGTCGATGTCCCGATGAATGGCAACCCCTCGCCCACCCCGCAGATGCTGACCGCGACCTTCCGCGGCTGCATGGAAGAACGGTCAACCTACGAGATCGACGATTATAACAATGTCGATCTGTCCAAGGCGCTCGACCTCGATCTTGATCTGGTGCCCACGCCCGGTGATCAAGACACGCAATGGCGTCCACTGCTCCACGAAATCTCGTTCGAACCGGAAATTTATTGGAATGGTTCCGGCTCATTCAAATCGCCGGTAACCTCGGATAATAACTACCTGATGGCCGGGTGGGCCGGACTTTCAGCCTGCCCAGCGCCGGCCCGTAAACTAACCGAAATGTCGAAAGCCGAAGTCGATAATTACCTCGGTACACTCGCCGCCAGAGGTTCGACCTATCATGACATTGGCATGATCTGGGGCGGACGTATGCTCTCGCCCACCGGGATTTTCGCCAACGAAAATGCTGACGTGTCGGGCAAGCCGACCAACCGCAACATGATCTTTCTAACCGATGGACTGACCGCACCGCTTGATCTGTCCTATGGTACTTATGGGATCGAACCGCTGGATAAACGGCGCTGGAATGCGAAAAGTCCGATCGGCGGGTTGACGCTGACCAATGTCGTAGAAAAACGCTTCACCGTCGCATGCAACGAGGTCAAGAAGCGCAACATAACCGTTTGGATCATCGGATTTGGCACGACGCTAAATCCGATAATGACCGAGTGCGCCGGTCCTGGGCATTTCTACGAAGCGAAAAATGCCAGCGAACTGTCTGATGTGTTCAACAAGATTGCGACACAGCTTGGCGATTTGAGGGTCACCAAGTGATCCGCCAACTTTCAGCTCTGGTGCACGATCAGCGCGGGGTTACTATCGTTGAATTTGCGATGGTCGCGCCGGTGCTGATGCTGATGTTGATGGGCCTGTTTGACCTATCTTATAACATGTACACTACCGAAATGCTGCAGGGTGCGATCGAGCATGCTGCGCGCAATTCTTCGATTGAAGGAGCTCCCGGTAAAGAAGCGCAGCTTGACGCCATGGTGACCACGGCGGTGCACGCGGTTGCGCCAGCGGCGGCGCTTACTTTCACCCGCCGGGCCTATAGAAGTTTCACCAAAGCCGGTCGTCCCGAAGACTATAGCGATGTCGACGGCGATGGAACTTGCGACAACGGCGAACCGTTCGAGGATGCCAACGGCAATGGCAAATGGGACCCGGACGCAGGAAAGGCTGGTTTCGGCGGCGCCCGCGATGCCGTATTGTATACGGTCGTCGTCAAATATCAGCGGGCATTTCCGATTGCTGGATTCATCCCGGGGCAGACCAAGGATTTCACGCTCAGCGCTGCCACTGTCCTGCGTAATCAGCCTTACGGGCAACAGGCGACCAATCCGGCACCGGCGACGGGGAAATGCACGTGAGTTTCCTGACCCGCCTGCACGCCCTGCTGCGCAATCGGTCTGGCGTCGCCATGGTCGAATTTGCGTTGGGCACACCGTTCCTACTGACAGCCGGCCTGTGGGGCGCTGAAGAAGCCAATTACGCACTGGTAAACCTGAAGATCAGCCAACTGGCTGAGCACTTGGCCGACAATGCCTCGCGGATCGGTGATACCAGCACCTTGCAGAACCGTCGGATCTACGAAAGCGATCTCAACGACGTGATCTTCGGGGCGCAGGTGCAAGGCGGGCGCAAGATCAATCTATATGACAATGGCCGGGTCATCATCTCCAGCCTTGAGGTTAATAGCGCCAGCAAAAACCAATACATCCATTGGCAGCGCTGCCGCGGACTAAAGGCCTATGATTCGGCTTACGGCATTCAAGGTCAGGATTTGGGCGCGGTCGGCATGGGGCCGACAAGCGAGGAGGTTACGGCCGAACCGGGCGATGCCGTGATCTTCGTGGAGATCAATTACACCTACCAACCGCTGGTGTCGGCGAAATTCCTCGGCAGCCTCGATATCCACGCCATTGCCTCATTCACGGTGCGCGACAGCCGCGATCTTTCCCAGATATACCAGCGGAACCCGAATTCACCCGATCCCGTCCAAACCTGCAACAAGTACACTGGCAATGCCGTTATCAGCACCAACGGCAGCTTTAACTAGCGTTCAGCGGTAGCAGACCTTGCGGACCGCCGCAGCGATCCGCGCGGCGTCAATTAGCGCCAGCTTTTCCAGATTCGCGGCATAGGGTAGCGGCACATCTTCGTCGCAGACCCGTAAGACCGGTGCGTCAAGATAGTCGAAGCCGTCTTCCATGCAGATCGCCATCACCTCAGACGCGATCGAACAGGTCGGCCAGCCTTCCTCTGCGATAACCAGCCGGTTGGTCTTGGCCAGCGAGGCTAGCACGGCTTCCCGGTCAAGCGGGCGCAATGTGCGAAGATCCAGCACCTCGGCTTCGATCCCCTCACCCGCCAGCGTTTCAGCGGCTTCGAGCGATAGCCCCACGCCGATCGAATAGGATACAATCGTCACATCGCGCCCTTCGCGCATTACCCGCGCCTTACCGATCGGCAGGACGTGATCGTCAAGTTCGGGCAGTTCGAAGCTGCGCCCGTAAAGCAGCTCGTTTTCGAGAAACACGACCGGGTCATCGCTGCGTATGGCGGCCTTGAGCAAGCCTTTGGCATCAGCCGCATCATAAGGCGCGATCACGATCAGGCCCGGAACGCTGGCGTACCATGGACCGAAATTCTGGCTATGCTGCGCGCCGACCCGGGTTGCCGCGCCATTGGGGCCCCGGAAGACAATCGGACAGCGCATCTGGCCACCCGACATGTAATTTGTTTTTGCGGCTGAATTGATAACGTGATCAATTGCTTGCATCGCAAAGTTAAAAGTCATGAATTCGACGATCGGGCGCAGGCCGCCCATCGCCGCGCCGGTGCCGATCCCGGCAAAACCGTATTCGGTGATCGGGGTATCAATCACGCGCTTAGGGCCGAATTCATCAAGCAACCCCTGGGTGACTTTGTAGGCCCCCTGATATTGCGCGACTTCTTCGCCCATCACGAACACGCTGGCATCGCGGCGCATTTCTTCGGCCATGGCGTCACGCAAAGCCTCGCGCAGGGTGACCGTGGCGATGTTGGTGCCGGCCGGGATCGCCGGATCAGCCTTTTTGGGAGCGGCGGCTGGGGTCGGTACATCAGCGCCGGATGCCTCTGTCGGCGCAGCAAGTGGCGCAGAGCTGGATGCCGCTGCCGAGTGAACTTCGCCGCCATCGTCCCCGATAACCGCAATCACCGTGCCCACTTTCACGCCTTCAGTGCCTTCGGCAACGAGGATCTTGCCGATCACGCCATCGTCGATCGCTTCGAATTCCATCGTCGCTTTGTCTGTTTCGATCTCGGCCAGAATGTCGCCGGATTTAACCGTGTCGCCCTCTTTAACCAGCCACTTGGCGAGCGTCCCCTCCTCCATCGTCGGAGAAAGCGCGGGCATCTTGAGTTCGATCCCCATCAGTAGCTCTCCACCAAAATATCGGTATAGAGTTCGGGCGGGCCAGGTTCGGGCGAACTCTCTGCAAAGTCAGCCGCTTCGATGACCTTGGCGCGAATTTGCTTTTCCAATTCCTTCAGCTTGTCCTCACTCAACCCGCGCTCGAGCAATTCGGTCTTGGCGGCGTCAATCGGATCATGCTTTTCGCGCATTTCCTGCACTTCTTCGCGCGAACGGTACTTGGCCGGGTCGGACATCGAGTGTCCGCGATAGCGATAGGTCTGCAACTCCATCAGCACAGGTCCGGCCCCGCTGCGGACATGGGCAAAGGCGCGTTCAGCGGCCGCCCGCACCTCGAGCACGTCCATCCCGTTGACGTGCATCCCGGGAATTCGGAACGCGGTCCCGCGTCGGTAAAAATGAGTTTCGGCCGAGCCGCGGGTAACGGCCGTGCCCATCGCATACCCGTTGTTTTCGACCACAAACACGATCGGCAACTGCCACAGTGCCGCCATGTTAAAGGCCTCGTAGACCTGGCCCTGGTTCGCCGCCCCGTCTCCGAAATAGGCGAGGCACAGTCCGCCATCACCGCGATACTGGTGCGCGAAGGCTAGCCCCGCCCCCAACGGCACCTGCGCGCCGACGATGCCATGGCCGCCGTAGAATTTGTGCTCGGTCGAGAACATGTGCATCGACCCGCCCTTGCCGCGCGAGATCCCCGCGGCACGCCCGGTCAGCTCGGCCATGATCACTTTTGGATCAATCCCATAGGCCAACATGTGGCCATGATCACGGTAACCGGTGATTACACTGTCATGCCCCGGCTTGAGCGCGGATTGCAGCCCCACCGCGACGGCTTCTTGCCCGATGTACAGATGGCAGAACCCACCGATCAGCCCCAGCCCATAAAGCTGCCCGGCCTTTTCCTCAAACCGGCGGATCAGCAGCATTTGCAGGTAGAAATCTAGCAGTTCGTCGTCGCTGGCGGCGTAGCGGGGATCGGCCAGGTGCGCATCATGCAGACTGCGCAATTCGAAATTGTCATCGGTAGCAGCAGCCTTGGCGGGCGCTTTAGGACTGGCGGCAGACGCTTTGAGCGTGGCGGACGGTGCTTTGCGTGGGGCGGCAGGCTTGGCCAAAGTCAGATCCCTTGAAACGTCGAGAGCACGATGAACGGCAGGTGCCGCCTATAGGAGGAACCCGCTATAAGGGAAACCACCCCATACGTATTTCGAGCGAGAATTTGTCTTGGAGGACAGCCCGCAGGCTCGCCCCTCGGTCAGTTGAGCAACATCACCATTTCGTCGGGATGGACGACATTGAGCTGCGCGCGGAGCAATTGTCCGGCCATATCGGGATCAACGTGGTTCGGATCGAGCAGCGCGACCCGGTTCTTAAGCTCATCGCGCTGGGTGTTGAGTTGCTGCAGTTCTTGCTGGCGTTCGCCCAACAAACGGTTGTTTTCGCTCCAGGCCATCAATCCGCTGGGGCCAAACAGCACCCATCCGCCCATCACCAGCAGGCAGACCAGCGCCAATCCTTGCGATACCCGCTCGCGCGCCAGTCGAATTGAGCCCCGATTCCCCATAGGCCATTAGAATCACAATTGATTCAGTAGTTCAAGCTCTAAATTTCACAGCCGGTCGAAGGCGGTGGCAAGATGCTGCTGTGGATCGCTGCATTCCATGCCGTCGTGACCGCCTGCTCACGCCAGTCTAGCAGTTGTCGACATGGTGGTGCGCCCGAGTGGATTCGAACCACCGGCCCCCAGATTAGGAATCTGATGCTCTATCCTGCTGAGCTACGGGCGCACACGATTGCGCATAGGCAGCCGCTGCACGAGTGGCAATCAATTGACTTCGGAGTGGCAGCAAAAAGCGCCCGGACCTTACGTAAAGGTCCGGGCGCAATAGAAGCCATTCGGGGCGGGAGGCGGGAGTTTGGCTTCTATTTAGGGTCTTGGACTAATGGGTAGAGCTGTTGCCTGAGGCACTAGCGCTGCTGCGCGACGAACCGGTCGCGCTGCCGCTGGCTTGCTTATTACCTGTAGCGACAATCTGACCTTCGGACATTGCCGTCACAAGCACATCGCCGTTGGCAGCAAAGTTGGCGGCAGGAAGCGTGGCGGTGGTATCATCCACTTTGACCACCATCGCCTTCACCCGGCCCTGGGCATCGGCCATGACTTGCGTAACCTTGCCGATCTTTTCACCAGACATATCATAGAGCTTGGTGCCCGAATTAATGTCAAAGCTGCCCGCCGCGTTGGCTGCAGCGGTGCCCGCCAGCGCCAGGTTGTGCGACAATCCCGAGAAGATGCCGTTCGCCGACCCCGAGCCGCTACCGTTGGCCTGAGCTTCGCCAGTTGCTATGATCTGCGCCTCGCTCATAGCGGTAACCAAGCTCTGTCCATCGGCGGCAAAGTCGTTAGCCGGCAGCAGTGCTGTGGTGTCATCGACCTTGACCAACAGGCCCTTCACGTGGCCGTTGGCATCGGCAAACACTTCACGCACCTTACCGATTTTATCACCGTTCAAGTCAAACAGGCTGGTGCCGGATTTAATGTCGAAGCTGCCAGCTGCTTCCGCCGCAGCGCTGCCGGCCAAAGCCAGGTTCTGGCTCATGCCCGAGAAAGCACCTGCGGCTGAACCCATCACACTGCCCTGCACTGAGCCAGCCAGTGAACCGGTAGCAGAATGGGTGGTTGAAAGTAGGATCCCAGCACGGTTTCGCGTGGTGATGACCAGATCACCGGCAAGGTCGTGGGTCGCGGTCACCATATTCCCGGCATGGTTTTGGAAAGTGGTGACGATATTGCCAGCCGAATCTCTGGTCTGGTGCAAGGTGCCGCGCACGGCATCGGAACCAAACAGCTGGGCGTCAGCGCGGGCCGACCCGGCCGCACTGCCTGATCCGGTACCATTGGCAGTCACCGAATTAAGTGGGGTGTCGAGCGACTGGGTGAGCGAACCAGTACCCGAGCCGCTGGCCGAGCTATTGGCGCTGGCCTTGCCGGTGCGGGTATTGACCGATTTGGTTGCGGTGGCAGTAGCCGCGCCGGTTACGGTCCCATTGGTTACCGAACCAATCGTCCCAGTCGGCATGCTCATGGGCGATGGCATGGTCGGCATTGTTGGCAGCGAGGGAATCGGAAGGCCGCCCATAATACCGCCAGTTGCCCCGCCCAGGATCTGGGCATTGGCCGGGTTGGCGATAGCGATCAGCGCCGCAGCGGTCGTGTAAAGAATGGTTTTCATGGCTTGGTTCCTTTTCA
>JAYTIS010000240.1:0-3442 GCA_043731725.1 Novosphingobium sp. | reverse complement strand
GAGGATCAAGGCGCTGCTGGGCGCAGGCCAGATCTCGCTAGGCGGAATTATCGCCGCGCAGGCAAAGTTCAAACCGGCCCCCGGGATGCCGTTCGAAATCCGGATTCCGGCCGCCGTGCCGCTTGCTGCCGCCGCTCAGGATATTCCGCTGGTGATCGTGTATGAGGATGAACACCTGATCGTGATCGACAAGCCGGCCGGATTGGTGGTCCATCCCGCTGCCGGCAATTTGGACGGGACGCTGGTCAATGCCTTGCTGCACCATTGCCGCGGGCAGCTGTCGGGCATCGGCGGCGTGGCGCGGCCGGGGATCGTCCACCGGATTGACAAGGATACCTCTGGGCTGCTGGTCGTGGCCAAGTCTGATGCGGCGCACGAGGGACTGGCGCGGCAATTTGCCGATCACTCGATCGAACGGGCTTATCTGGCGATTGTTGCGGGCCTGCCTCTGCCGCTGGCCGGGACTGTAACCGGAACCATCGCGCGCTCGAATACCAATCGCAAGAAGATGGCGCTGGTCGCCGAAGGGCGCGGTAAACATGCCGTGACGCACTACGCAACGCTCGAACGACTAGGCGCTGCGGCCTTGGTCGAATGCCGGCTGGAAACCGGGCGAACGCATCAGGTACGGGTGCATCTGACCTCGATCGGGCATCCGTTGCTGGGCGATCCGGTCTATGGGCGCACCCCGGCCAAGTTAAAGCCCCTGCTCGATCAGCAGCACTTCGCCCGGCAGGCGCTACACGCAGCGGTGCTGGGTTTTGTGCATCCGGTCAGCGGGGCAGCGCTGCGGTTCGAAAGTTCACTTCCTGCCGATATGGAGGCGCTGTTAGTCGATTTGAGGAACAATAGTTGAGCGATTGTGTTATAAATATATCCCATGTGGCTGCTGCCGGGGGATGCCTCTAAAGGGTCCCTTAAGAGTACGCCGACGATGAAAGGGCGAATCAAGATCATGTCCGAAGCCGAAAAGAACCTGCCCGCGCGCACCACCCCCGTACGTAGTGCCAGCGCGATGCCCAGCTTGGGCCCAGAGCAGAGCCTCAACCGCTATCTGGCCGAAATCCGCAAGTTCCCGGTGCTGACCGCCGAGCAGGAATACATGCTCGCCAAGCGCTATGCCGAACATCAGGATCCCGAAGCCGCCAAGCAGCTGGTCACCAGCCACCTGCGGCTCGTCGCCAAGATCGCGATGGGCTATCGCGGCTATGGGTTACCGGTTGCTGAGCTGATTTCTGAAGGCAACATCGGCCTGATGCAGGGGGTCAAAAAGTTTGAGCCCGATCGTGGCTTCCGCTTAGCGACCTATGCCATGTGGTGGATCAAGGCCAGCATGCAGGAATTTATCCTGCGCAGTTGGTCGCTGGTCAAAATGGGCACCACCGCGGCGCAGAAAAAGCTGTTCTTCAACCTCCGGCGGATGAAAATGAACCTCGATGCTTACGAGGATTCGGATCTGCATCCCGATCATGTGACCAAGATCGCCACCGATCTCGGGGTGTCCGAGACCGAAGTGGTCAACATGAACCGCCGGATGATGATGGGCGGCGATGCCAGCCTCAACATCTCATTCAACGAGGACGGCGAAGGCCAGTGGCAGGACATGCTCTCGGATGACGGGCCGCTGCAGGACCAGATCGTCGAGGAAGCGCAAGAGGCGAGCAATCGCCACTCGCTCCTACTCGAAGCGCTGGATAGCCTGGGCGAGCGCGAACGTCATATCCTGACTCAGCGCCGTCTGATCGACGATCCGCAAACGCTCGAGCAATTGAGCCAGGAATACTCGGTCAGCCGCGAACGTGTGCGCCAGATCGAAGTTCGAGCCTTCGAAAAGCTGCAAAAGGCGATGTTGCGGATTGCCACCGACAAGCGCCTGATACCCGCCGCCGCATAGCAGTTCGGCCTAAAATCGCCTGGCCAGCCCTAGTCGTACCGAATGGCGCGGGGCGGCGGCTGTCAGACCTAGATCAGCTTCAAGATCGAGCTGCCAGTCGCTGCCCGCCTGCCACGCAAATGACACTGCGCTGCGCAGATCGGTCGTGTGCCCTGACGGATCATTGTCGCGCCATGTGCCCATCTCGCCAGCGATGGTCGCCGCTGGCGCAACCGCGTGCGACAACCCGGCAACCGCTCCCCAGCGTAAATGGCGCCCCGTGCCGCTGGCGTTGACCGCTGCATCGAGTTCAGGCGTCAGGTCCAGTTCGAACCCCGCAGGAAACTGATGTCCCATCGGCAGCAGCACACCCGCACCCCAATCGCCCGCGCCGATTCCACTGCGCCCGATGGGCAACGTGACGTACCCTTGCAGCGCAATCGGACCGCCCGGCCCAGTCAGGCTGTGGCGCACGCCAAATACCGCATCCCCGATTCCCCAGATGCGTGTGACGGCGCCGCTCGGTCGGTCGCGGCTGCGCGCCGAAGTGTACCCGCCAATGCCTAGCTGAATTTCAGTTTTGTCATCCAGACCGACGCGCAACAGCAAATCGCCGTAGGTCAGATCGTTCTCGACAGTGGCACCATCGGCCAAATGGTCCCAGCCGAGCAGGCCGACTTCGACCATCGCCTGGCCGCGCCCAATCGTGCAAGCGGGTATCCCTAAGCCGGGCCGGTCAACGCAGAAATCGCCGTCCTGAGCGAAGGCCGGTGCGGTCAGAAACACAAGTGACACGGCCAGCAGACTGTAGCGCATCTGGGCGATCTAGCATCGGCTCCCTTGCAGTGCCAGCAGGCTTGGCTAACAAGGCCGCGATGCTTCGTTACTTGCGACCCAACCGCCCCACCGCCCAACGCGGCTTTGTGTATAACGTCGCTTGGTGGATCGGGCGGATCGTCATTTGGTTCATTGCGCTCAGCCTGGGCCTGACATTGCTGTATAAATGGATTCCCGTACCGGTCACTTTGACCATGGTGCTCGACCGCAATGGCTTCGACAAAGACTGGGCACCGCTCAGCCGGATCGACCGGACCATGGTCGATGCGGTGATCGCCGGGGAGGACGCCAAGTTCTGCACCCATAATGGCTTCGACACTGACGCAATCGAACGAGCGATGCAGCGCAATGCGGGCAGCAACAGATTGCGTGGCGGTTCGACGATCAGCCAGCAGACCGCCAAGAATGTGTTCCTGTGGCAAGGCACCGGCTGGACCCGCTATGCCCGCAAAGGCCTGGAGGTGTGGTTCACCTTTTTGGTCGAAAACATCTGGGGTAAACGGCGGATCATGGAGGTTTACCTCAACGTCGCCGAGACCGGGGTGGGCACTTATGGGGTCGAAGCAGCGGCCCAGCGCTACTTCAAACACTCCGCCGCACACCTGGGCCAAGTCGAGGCGGCGCGGATTGCCGCCGCGCTGCCCGCGCCCAAGCGGCGCGAGGTTAACGATCCCTCGGGCTTCACCCGCACCCACGGCAACGCCATCGCCGCACGCAGCGGGGTGGTGCGCA
>JAYTIS010000239.1:0-6857 GCA_043731725.1 Novosphingobium sp. | reverse complement strand
TGCGTCGACGGAATTGCCGACCACTGCGATCTCGTGATCAGGCCGGTTGCTCCGCAAATCATCGCGACTGGCTTTTACGTCGGAGTGGCGCAACTTAATGACGGCCGCCCCTCACTAATGCTCGACATGGTGGGTGTCGCAAAAGCAGGCGGCATCATTTCCGACAAGTCGCGGTTCGTCTCGATCGAAAGCACGAATGTCCCGGTTGACCCTGCGTCGCTCACACCGATGATCGTGTTCCGCGGACTGAGCGGCGTCCGCCAGGCAACGCACCTCTCGGTTGTCGAAAAACTTGCCGAAGTGCCGGTGGCGGATATCGGCCATGGCAGCGCAGGCTCGCACCTCGTCTTCGAGGGCGATATCCTCCCGCTCCACGGTTTCACAGGCGACGCGGATACCGAAACGATCGACGTGCTGGTCATCGCGAGCCTCGACGCCCGCTTTGCCTATGCCACGGCGGGGTCGATCGACATCTGCGATTTCGATCTCGAGACGGCTTGCAGCGAGACCGGGCGTACCTTGCTTCTGTACGAGGATCGCGCGATCGAACTACTCGATCTCGAAGCTTTCCGAAGCAGGGCGGCAGTCGACGCCAGACCATCATGCCGCCTGCCATCGTCTGACAACTGGAGCCAGGAAGTGCTTCGCCCGCTCGTCGAAGGCGCAGGTTTCCGGGTGGTTGATGAAGTAAAGGGGCCCATCGATCTCGTGATCAGTTTCGAAAGCGGCGATGGCGAAACCCTGCGGCTGGAGGGTGCCCAGGCAATACCGAGCGCGGATGTTGTTGGCATCGACCGAAACGATCCGGAGGCGCTGACCTCGGCGTTGATGGCCGTCAGCAAGCGGAGCGCAGGATGACCCACGACCATTTGATCGTACGCGTAGCGGGACATCGCCTGGCTGTCGCCGCGTCCGATGTCCTGTGTGTCATCGAGCTTGGTAACGTCGTGCCCGTACCCGGCGCGCCCCCATTTGTGCTGGGCCTGGCGACTCAACGGAGCCGGACCCTCAACGTGTTCGACCTTGCCGTCGGCGTGGGGCTGCCGCGCTCAGAGCATCCACTCCGCTTTGCTGTCGTGCTCGACTTCGGCGGCGTCGGATACGCCATGGCGGTCGATGCGGTCGAAAGTGTGACCGCCGCGACCGGACCCGTGCAACGCGTAAAGGCAAATCTGTCATCGGGATGGGCGCGCTGCGCCGCCGGCATGATTGAGACTGCCGTGGGGACTGTTCTGCTGATTGATCTGGCCAGGTTGGTCGAAACCGAAATGTTAGAAAAGGCTGCATGAAGATGAATGCATCAACCGGATTTGTGACGGCTTTACCACACGGCTCGAAGCTGTCCAACTTGACGTGTCTGATTGTCGAGGATTCGCGCGTAATCCGCCGAGTTTCGCGACACATCGTCGAAAGCCTCGGCATGGCTGTGCGTGAGGCCGAAGATGGCAACCAGGCCCTGGTCGCTTGCGATGCCGCCATGCCCGACCTGATTTTGCTCGACTGGAATATGCCGGTCATGGACGGGCTCGAGTTTCTGCGGATCCTGAGGGCGCGGCCCGATGGATTTGCCCCGAAGGTGGTATTTTGCACGACCGAATACGATGCCGCGCATATCCGCGAGGCCATCGCATCGGGCGCGGATGAGTATGTGATGAAGCCTTTCGATCAGGACACCCTGCTTCTGAAACTCGAACTGATCGGTTTTGCGCAATGACGGCCCACACAGCGCTGTTCCCGGCTGGCAGTGAGGGCATCAAGCCAAGGCCAATCCGGGTTTTTATCATCGATGATTCAAGTGTTGTCCGCGCGATCTTTTCAAGATTGATCGAAAGCGAAGAAGGACTTGAACTCGCCGGGACTGCAGCTTCGGCCGAAGAAGGTCTGAGCCTGCTTGGGGCGTTGCATGTCCGCGTGATCCTGCTCGACCTCGAAATGCCCGGCATGGGCGGGATGCGGGCCTTGCCCGAAATCATCAAGCGTTCCGGCTCCGCCAAGGTCATGGTGGTTTCGAGCCTGACCGCCGAGGGCGCGGAACACACTGTCGAGGCCCTGAGCCTTGGCGCTGCCGATGCACTGCTGAAGCCTGGCCCGGGATCCTTCGACCAGCAATACCGCGATAAGCTCGTTGAACGCATCAAGAGCCTTGGACATCGCCCCTTGCGACGCTCCGATCCCAGCTTCAGCAAGCAGTCGTCTCCCATCGCACGTTCGACGCAAACCGCAGCTCGGCCCGAAGTGCTGGCAATTGGAGCTTCGACCGGCGGTATTCACGCAACCGGGCAGTTATTGACCGCGCTTCCGCCGGCCATCGGGATCCCGATCATAATCACCCAGCATTTGCCGTTGGAATTCAGCAGACCGTATGCCAGCCAGCTGCATGACGTATCGGGACGGGATGTAGTGATCGCCGCTGACGGCATTGAGCTGGTGCCGGACCGGATTCATCTGGCACCAGGCGATGCCCATGTCATCGTGATCCGGCGCGACCACAAATATGTCATCTGCCTTGACCGAGCCCATTCGGAAACGGGCTGCATGCCCTCGGTCGATCAGATGTTTTTGTCGCTAGTGCAGGTCTTTGGGGCCCACGTCCTCGGCGTCGTCCTGACCGGCATGGGCCGGGACGGGACCAATGGTGCACGCGCGATCGTCGAGGCCGGCGGCAATGTCCTGGTTCAGAACGAGGTCAGTTCCGCGGTGTGGGGCATGCCCGGATCGATTGCGCGCGCCGGTCTTGCGGCTGCGATACTGCATCCGCGCGACCTTGCGACGCGGATTGCAGCGAGCCTTTCATTCGCCGCCCCGCAATGAGTCTGTCCCTCCACCAGCATGCGGCTGGCATCGTCGCCAAACTGATGCGCGAAAGAACTGGCCAAGTGATCGGATCTGACCGCCGCTGGAGGATAGACGGGGCGATCGAGGCAGTGCTGCGCAAACGGGGGGCCGGAAGTGGCGGCGATATTCTTGCACTCTTAACCCAGCCGGACTCGGCCAAGGTCGAGCAGGAATTGGTCGAGGCACTCCTAAACAACGAAACCTATTTCTTCCGCGATCGACAGGTCTTCAGCTACCTCGCTCGCAACGTCCTGCCGGGTCTTTGCCAAGCCCGGTCCGGATGCCGGACGTTGCGGATCTGGTCAGCGGGCTGCTCAACCGGGCAGGAACCACTTTCGATTGCCATGATGTTGATCGACGAGGGGCTGACAGCGAGCACAGGTTGGTCAGTCGAGCTGGTCGCAACCGATGTTTCGCAAGCTGCAATCGACTTCGCTAAAAAGGGCCTGTACTCGCGTTTTGAGATTCAGCGCGGATTGGGAGTTGCGCAGATGCTGCGCCATTTCACCGAGTCCGCGGATGGCTGGCAGGCTTCGCGTCCGTTGCTAAGCACAATCCGCTATCACAGGGCCAACCTGCTTGACGAAGTTTCGAGGAAGCCATTCGACCTCATCCTTTGCCGCAACCTGATGCTGTACTTTGGTGATGATTCAAGGCGTACTGCATGCGACCGATTGCGCGCGGCCCTCGCTCTAGATGGCCGACTTCTATTGGGTGGGGGAGAAGCTTCCCTCGACCGCACTAGCGGGTTCGTTCCTGCAGCACAGGACGCTGCGATATATCGGGTGGCGGCGCGGGCTCTGGCTGCCTAGGCAACTTACACGCCTCCCGATTAAATCCTCAGGGTTAGCAGCATTTTAACGCGGGTCGGGGTAACTCCTGAGGACTTCGGGAGAACCGCTTTGCTCAAGGTCGTCAACATTCCCAGAGTGTCACCGCTTGCGCTGCTATTCGGAGCGCCGGCTGCCTTTGCGATGCTGCTTGTTGTGGCCCGGATTCGCCCAGACTTCAGAGCTTTCGAGGACGCCGCGGCTCTCCTATTGGCCTTGTCTTTGTACATTGTTGCAGCGGTCTTCATCTTGCGCCGCGAGAAGCGCGATCGACGGCAACTTGAACAAATGGCGCTGTGCGACAGCCTTTGCGGCCTGCCAAACCGCCGGGCGCTTCACGGCGATATCCTGCGGGCGTCGAGCATGGACACTGAAATCGCGGTGGCACTGCTTGATCTTGATGGGTTCAAGTCGGTGAACGATTTTTACGGCCATTCGGTTGGCGATCGCACCATCGCCGCTGTGGCTGAGATGCTTAGCGATCTCTGCGGTGATGCTGCGAAGACTTACCGTCTCGGCGGTGATGAATTCGCTATCGTCAGTTCCGAGCCGCTCGCCGGCAACATTCTGGAAGGCTTGTGCCGCAAACTGTTGCTGCGGCTGTCAACGCCTGTCTGCGTCGACAATATCAGCATCAGTCTGGGCGTAAGCGTAGGCCTGTCACGAGGAAAAACCGGGGAGGTCAATCTATCGTCCACCTTGCTGCGCAGAGCGGACGTCGCGATGTACGTAGCGAAATCGAGAGGCAAGGGCCGCGTTACGTGGTTTGCCGAAGAGTTCGACCGTGACCGCACCGAACTGCACACGATCGAACTCGACCTTAGAGTCGCACTGGAGCGAGACGAATTCCAGTTGCATTACCAGCCCCTGATCGACAGTCGGACTGGTTCAGTCTGCGCAGTCGAAGCCCTGCTGCGGTGGGAACGGCCGGATGGGAAGCGGATCGGCCCCGATACTTTCATTCCCGTCGCCGAAGAGACCGGGCTCATCGAAGCTATCGGACTGTGGGTCTTGCGGCGCGCGTGTCATGATACGCGCGACTGGACCGGGATCAAGGTGTCGGTGAATGTCTCCGTCGTTCAGCTGCGCAACACTCAGTTTCCCCTGCAACTGGGTCAGATCCTTGAGGAAACCGGCTTTCCCGCCGAGCGACTGGAGCTGGAGCTGACCGAGACATTTCTTGTCGGTGACCCGACAATCGCGGGCCGCAACCTGGAAATGCTACGGGATTTCGGCGTTGGCATCGTACTTGACGATTACGGCACTGGATACGCTTCGATCGGCTTCCTGCGCCGCTTCCGCTTCGAGAAACTCAAGCTGGATCGCTCGCTGATCGTCGACTCCGTAAGCGATGCTGCTAGCCGCACGATGATGGCCGCGAGCGTGACCATGGCGAAGGCCTTGGGCATGCAGGTGACCGCCGAAGGGGTGGAAACCGAAGCGCATGCCGCGCTGGCCCGGACAGCGGGCTGCGATCAGATGCAGGGCTGGCTTTATTCGAAAGCTGTCACCGCGCAAGAGCTCGAGCGCCAGCTCGAGAATGAAAATCAAGACCCGACTTTAGCCGACAATCGCTCGAGCAAGCCCCGGCCCATGCGGGCCCGGGCCGTCAACAGCTAGGAAAAGCGCAATGCCTGCAACGTCCCTCTCGAAAAAATGGTTCGTGGATATGCCTGTCGCCAAGAAGCTGCGCTGGCTCACCTTGGCATCAGGGTTGCTTACGCTGGTCGTAGTTGGACTGTCGGCCGCAACGCTGATTTCAGCTGGCGCGTCGTGGGCTGTCATCGCCGTTCCCTTGGCTGCCGGGGCATTCAGTCTCGCCTTCGCCTATGTCCTTTCGCGCTACGTAACCGATCAAGTGATTCTGCCGTTCGAGGATCTCGCCAGTGGCATGAACATGGTCGCTGAAGGCAAGTTCGACATCGAGATCAAGCATACCGAACGCGAAGATGAAATTGGCCAGATGTCCCGCGCGTTGGAGAAGGCCAAAGTGGCTTCGCTGGCGCTGCATGAGCTTCGCGAACAGGCAAGCGAGCGTCAGGAGCTTCATGCCACCCAGCTGGCAGAACTTGCTACGCGCTTTGAACGCCAGGTCAGCGAGATAGTGAACGGTGTGGCCGCAGCTTCCTCACAACTCGAATTGACCGCAACAGCCATGTCTGAAACTGCAGCGCAATCGTCGGACCAGTCGGGCAACGTCGCCGAGGCGATGGACAGCGCCGCAGCCGGAGTTACCGCGGCGGCCGCCGCCACAGACGAATTCGCGCTTTCGATCAACGAGATCAGTCGTCAAGCATCGGGCTCTGCAGAGCTCGCGCGGATGGCGGCGGTGTCCACCCGCGAAGCAGACGCCACGATTGGAGCTCTTGCCGATTCTGCTGCTGAAATCGGACAGATCGTCGAGCTCATTTCGTCGATCGCTCAGCGGACAAACCTGCTCGCGCTCAACGCTTCGATCGAAGCGGCGCGGGGCGGTGAAGCGGGGCGGGGATTTGCGGTGGTCGCTGCCGAAGTCAAGGAGCTGGCCGCGCAGACTGCAAAGGCGACCGAACGCGTATCCCGCCAGATCCAGAAGATCCAAGAGGATACGGGGACGAGCGTGACCTCGCTCAAGGCAATTGCTCGCCAGATTAGCGATCTGGAAGTGACCTCAGTCTCGATCGCAGCCGCAGTAGATCAGCAGTCTGCTGCGGGACAGGATCTGGCTCGAAGCATCGATCTCGCCGCGCGCAGCACAGAAAAGGTTTCGGGCTCGATCGACCAGGTGCGCACGGGCTCACTGGCGACCGGCGCAGCGGCAGCGCAGGTGCTGACGTCGTCGAGCGAATTGAAATACCAGTCGTCTGCGCTGCGGAGCCAAGTGGACGATTTTCTCAATCATGTCCGGCAGGCCGCTTAACGGATCGACCAGGCACATTGCCGAACAATTTGATCGAATGGAGGCCGCGGCAGTTCTTGAACTTGCAGCATGTCTGCTTTCCACCCCATTGCGGTCAATGGCGTTGCACAACAGGAAGCCCTTTAGCTGCCGGTTGCAAGGTATGCAGCTTGCGAGCGTTGGGCCGGGCTGGTCATGCAGGATGGTGGGCAAGACCGCTTCTTCAAATCTTACATAAGAAGTCCATACGGTTGGCAGTGAGGGGGTGCCCGGAACCATCTAGCGCGGTGGCGCGTTTTCGCTGGTACGAATAG
>JAYTIS010000238.1:0-3142 GCA_043731725.1 Novosphingobium sp. | reverse complement strand
AAGGCACGGCTGCCCACGATTAGAGCCAGTCGAGACCTCTGTTACGGCGAATCGTCCCGGCAGACTTGCGCAAACGCGACACCGCCGCCATATGCCGCGCCGGGAGTCGGTCGGACGTTTGCGCCCGCCAACCTGGTCAGGTCCGGAAGGAAGCAGCCACAACGGGTTGCGGCGGGTCGGCCGGCTCCTTTTCCCCCTTCGACAAATTGTGGCGCTACGCCTAACTTGGACGTGATGGACGATTCCCCTGAACCTTTTGATGATGACCCTGATGACGCTGCGCCCTCCGCAGCCGAGCTAGAGGAAGCGCCTTCTGCAGCTGAGCTGGAGGCCGCCGGTCAGGAATCGATGTTTGGTGCCACTATGGTCCCACCAGCGACGGCACCTTTAGTTTCTGCGGCCACCGCGCAGCCATATCGCGTGCTTGCCCGGAAATACCGCCCGCAGACATTCTCACAATTGCTGGGCCAAGATGCGATGGTGCAAACGTTGGGCAATGCGATCAAGCGCGATCGGCTGGCGCATGCTTTCCTGATGACTGGGGTGCGCGGGGTGGGCAAAACTTCCACCGCGCGGCTGATCGCCAAGGCGCTAAACTGCATCGGTGTGGACGGCCAAGGCGGGCCAACAATCGATCCGTGCGGGGCTTGCGAACCGTGCGTGGCGATTGCCGAAGGACGCCACATCGACGTGATCGAAATGGACGCCGCGAGCCACACCGGGGTTGACGACGTGCGCGAGATTATCGAGGCAGTGCGCTATTCGGCGGTCTCGGCCCGCTACAAGATCTACATCATCGACGAAGTCCACATGCTTAGCCGCAACGCTTTCAATGCGCTGCTCAAAACGCTGGAAGAACCGCCACCGCATGTGAAGTTTCTGTTTGCCACCACCGAGGTGGAAAAGCTGCCGGTGACAGTGCTCAGCCGCTGCCAGCGCTTCGATCTGCGCCGCATTCAGGCTCCACAACTGGCCGCGCACTTCGCGATGATCTGCGCCGCTGAGCAGGTCGGCGCCGAAGATGAGGCATTGGCGATGATTGCGGCGGCGGCCGAAGGATCGGTTCGCGATGGTTTGTCGATTCTCGATCAAGCGATCGCCCATGCCGACCTTGGCGGCGGGGGCCAGGTTACCACCGATCAAGTCCGCGACATGCTGGGTCTGGCCGACAAGGGCGCGCAGCGGCGCTTGCTCGGCGCGTTGCTGGCGGGTGAGGGCAGCGCGTTGCTCGATCTGGTCGACCAGCAATTTGCACTCGGGGTGGAGCCGCTGGCGCTGCTGCGAGCGGCGCTTGAACTCACCCACCGGATTACGGTCTGCCAGCTAGGCAAAAGCGGCGCCGATGCTGCCAGTGCCGAAGAACGCGCGGCGATTGAGGGCTGGGCGCAGAGCCTGTCTGCCGGGCAGCTCCACCGGCTGTGGCAGCTGTTGCTCAAAGGCTATGATGAGGTGCGCGGCGCACCCGATCCGCTGATCGCCGCCAAGATGGCGCTGCTGCGGGTCCAGCACGCGTCTGACTTACCCGATCCCGGTACACTGGCGAAGCAACTGGAAGACATTGCCGCACGTGGGCCGGTTGCGGCTAATTCAGGAGAGCATGGGGCAAAGGCGGATGCGACAGTGCCAGTCGGGATGGATTGGGCGGCGCTGATCAATTCGGTCGACCAATCGGGCCAGCTGAGGGTGGCGCAAGTAATGCATGATTGGGTGCGCGTGGCTGCGCTGCAACCCGGTGAACTGACTTACGCGCTCGTGCCCGGCTATTCGGGTGATCCCAGCACAGAACTTCGCGATGCTCTTCTGCGCGCCACCGGTGAGCGCTGGCAGGTGACCCGGATCGAAGGCGAGGCCGCTCCGGCGCTGCGCGAGACCGCCGAGGGCGCACGCGATGTGGCCCGCGCGGCACTGCTGCGTGACCCCTTGGTTGAGGCAGCCTTCGCGGCCTTTCCCGCCGCCGAATTGCTCGACGCCAGCGCGGAGGCCCGCGTGGCGCAAGGCTCAAAATGGAGAAGCTGACGTGAAGTCGATGGAAGAGATGCTCAAGGCCGCGCAGCATGCGGCTGAGACGATCGAAAAACAGATGAACGAAATGCAAGGCAAGCTCGATACCATCGAAGTTGAAGGCGCGGCGGGTGGCGGGCTGGTTAAGATCCGCTGCTCAGCCAAAGGCCGCGTGTTGGGAGTGTCGATAGATGACAGCATGCTGGCGCCAGCGGATAAGGGCATCCTCGAAGACCTGGTCGCTGCCGCGTTCAACGATGCGCGCAGCAAAGCCGATGCTGTGTCCGGCGCTGAAATGGCGCGAATGCAACAAGGTATGGGCCTGCCGCCGGGGTTCAAACTACCGGGGATGTGACAGCTCTGGTAGGGCGGGGCGGCTGAACTATGACTTCGCCATTGGGTGCTTACCCGCGCGCTGTGGGAGCAGCCAGATCAAGGCGGCAATCGCGAACAGCAGCACCGCGGTCGCAACGGGTCGGCTGAAATCTAGGCCGCCCTTGGCCAGCGGCTTGTCGAGGAAATCGCCCACGGTCGCGCCGAGCGGCCGGGTCAAGATGAATGTCGCCCAGAACAAGCCTACCCGGCCGATGCTGGTCAATTTATACAGCGCCGCCAGCGCAGCGATCGCCGCACCAAACAACAAAGCGCCGCCAAGATAGCCTAGTCCGCCGGTGTCGGAGGCCCAGTCCCCCAAGGCCGTACCCAGCGTCTGCGAAAAAGTGATCGTGGTCCAATAGAACGCTTCGGCCTTGGGCGTGACGATGCTGTTGACCGAGATCGTGCCGAGCGAATGGTGCCACAGGAACAACGTTAGCAGCACTAGCGTGAGCAGCAGCGACGAGCCGCCCGTATAGCCTATCCCCAATGAGCGCGTGGTATAGTCGGCCAAGGTGGTCCCGGCAGTGGTTGAGGCGATGATCGTCGCCCAATACAGCCAAGGATTGTAGTTTTTTGCCTTGATCTGGAGCAAAACCAAGACGGCCAGCAAAATACCGAACACGGTAGTCCCCACCAGATAGCCGTTCAGGCCGTTGCTGCCCGCTGCTGGGGTGGTTTCACCCAGCCAGGACATCGACAGCGCATCGCCGCCGGTCTCGCCCAGGGTGGTCGCAAGAATTTTAACCACCCAGAAGCCCAACGT
>JAYTIS010000237.1:0-1620 GCA_043731725.1 Novosphingobium sp. | reverse complement strand
GCTTCGGCCACCGCGTCGCTGGCGCGCAAGGCCGAGACGATCCGGGTGAGGTGCGCGAGATTGGATACGTCGAGGTCGATTTCATATGTGCTGAACAATTCATCGCGGCCCGAATTTTCGAGCGCCGCGATATTGGCGCGATTGCCGGCGAAAATTCCCGCCGCATCGGCCAGCGTCCCCGGACGATTGTACAGCACAACGCGCACTCGCCCAAGCGCGCCGGTGGTGCGCTCGCCCCACGACAGGTCAAGCCAGTCGGTATCGACCCCGCTGGCCAGCTTCAGGCAGTCGATCGAGTGAACTTCGACCCCCATGCCCGGCTGGCGCAACCCGACGATGCGGTCGCCCGGCACCGGATGACAGCACTGGCCGAGGTGGAAAGCCATCCCGGCGGTGAGCCCGCGGATCGAAATCGCCCGCTCTTGCTTGGGCCAGTTCTCGGGCTCGGCCAGGCCCTCGGTGCTGCCCGGGACCAGCGCCTCCATTACCGCGCGGTCTTCCAGCTTGGCCGTGCCGATTGCTGCCATCAAATCTTCTTCGCTGGCCAGGCCAAGCCGCTTGACCGCATCCTTGACCGCTTTCTTGCCGATTTTCGAAGGCATCCGCTCGGCGATCTGATCGAACAGCTTGCGCCCGATCGCGGCGACTTCTTCGCGTTCCTTGGCGCGGACCGCGCGGCGGATCGCGGCGCGCGCCTTGCCGGTGACGACAAAGCCGAGCCAAGCCAACTGCGGTGAGGCATGGCGGCTCTTGATCAGTTCGACCACGTCGCCGTTGGCCAACGTGGTGCGCAGCGGCATGTGCCGCCCGTTGATCTTGGCCCCGACGGCAAAACTGCCGAGGTCCGAATGCACCGCGTAGGCGAAATCAACCGGGGTCGAGCCTTTGGGCAGTTGCAGCAGCTGCCCTTTGGGAGTGAAGGCAAAGATCCGGTCCTGATAGATCGCCAGCTTGGTATGCTCGAGCAGTTCTTCGGCATCGTGACTTTCATCGACGATCTCGATCAGGTCGCGCAGCCAGCCGACCTGCCCGTCAGGCTGAGTGCCGTTCTGCTTGTAGGCCCAGTGCGCGGCCAGCCCGAACTCGTTAGTGCGGTGCATTTCCTGAGTGCGGATCTGCACCTCCATCCGCATCGAATTTTCGAAGATCAACGCGGTGTGTAAAGACCGGTAGCCGTTCGATTTGGGGGTCGAGATGTAATCCTTGAACCGGCCCGGAATCATCTGCCAGGTCGAATGGAGGATGCCCAGCGCGCAGTAGCAATCGGGTACACTGTCGGTCAGCACGCGAAACGCCATGATATCGGTGATCTGCTCAAAGCTGACATGGCGTTCGGCCATCTTGGTCCAGATCGAAAACGGGTGCTTCTCACGCCCTGACACTTCGACCTTGAGCCCGGCCTCGGCCAGTGCCTGCTTGATCGACAGTGCGATCGCATCGACCTGCCCGTGATCCTGACTGCGAATCTGCGTCAGCCGTCCGGTGATAATGCCGTAGGCTTCGGGTTCAAGCTGTTCGAACGCGAGCAACTGCATCTCGCGCATATATTCGTACATCCCCACGCGCTCGGCCAAGGGGGCATAGATATCCATCGTCTCACGCGAGATCCGGCGGCGTTTT
>JAYTIS010000236.1:0-2177 GCA_043731725.1 Novosphingobium sp. | reverse complement strand
GCGCTTCATTTCGTACCCGCCAATTCGACCCCGGCGACCGATGCCGAGGTCGAACTTGATGCCGAACTGCTCGACCAGATCGAGATGGACGGGCACCAGTTCGATCTGGGCGAAGCACTGGCGCAAGGTTTGGCGCTGGCGATTGACCCTTACGCCGAAGGGCCGGGTGCCGAGGAAGCACGGCGTCAAGCGGGACTGCTTGAGCCGGGCGACGTCGGACCGTTTGCTGGTTTGAAGAAGTTATTGGGCCAATAAGGCCTCAGAACGGGATATCATCGTCGAGATCGTCAGCGAAACCTCCGCCGCCAGCCCCGCCACCGCCGACATTGCTGCCGCCTGAGCGTTGCCCACCGCCCGTCGAACCGCCGGAACCGCCGCCCCAATCGCCGCCGCCTGAGCGCTGGCCTCCACCGCCGCCGCCCTGGCCGCCGCCGGGCGCGCCATCAAGCATGGTCAGCACCGAGCCGGGGCCTTGCAACACAACTTCGGTGGAATAGCGGTCATTGCCGGAGGCATCCTGCCACTTGCGGGTGCGCAGCTGGCCTTCTATGTAAACCTTGCTGCCTTTGCGCAAAAAGCGTTCGGCAACGCCCGCCAGCCCTTCGGAAAAGATCGCGACCGAATGCCATTCGGTGCGTTCCTGCTTGTCGCCGGTGTTCTTGTCTTTCCAGCTTTCGGAGGTGGCAATCCGCAAGTTGCAGACCTTGCCGCCGTTCTGAAAGCTCTTCACTTCGGGGTCAGCGCCCAGATTGCCGACGATGATTACCTTGTTGACGCTGCCTGCCATGTCTTCCTCGTTACCATTAGAGTCCCAGAGCGATCGCGCTCCAGTATGTGATTCCCGCAAACAGATAGGCCAGCGCGAACAGGTAGAGCAACATGAAGGCGGGCCATTTCCACCCGTTTGTTTCGCGCCGGGTGACGGCGATGGTGCTCATGCACTGCGGCGCGAACACGAACCAGGCCAGGAATGCCAATGCCGTGGGCAGGCTCCAATGGCTGGTGAGCTGGGTGCCAAGTGCCTGCGCCTCGCGGTCTTTGTCGGCGTTATCGACTGCGTACGTCGTGGCGAGCGAGGCCACCGCCACTTCGCGCGCGGCCATCGCCGGGATCAATGCCAGCGCAATGTCGCGGTTGAACCCGATCGGTTCGAGCACCACCGCGAGGCCATTGGCGACATGCCCGGCAATCGAGGCATCGACCTGATTCTGCCCTTCCCCAGCGCGCGGAAAATTGAGCAGCAGCCACAAGACCACACTGACAGTGAGGATGATCGTACCCGCGCGGCGCAGGAATATCTGCACCCGCTGGTACAGTCCCAACGCCAGATCCTTGAGCTGCGGCAGCTGGTACTTGGGCAGCTCCATGATAAATCCGCTGGCCGAACCCTTGGCGATGGTCCGCCGCAAGATCAGCGCGGCGACCATCGCGCCGACGATCCCGGCCAGATATAACCCCAGCATCACCAACCCTTGCAGCCGCATCCCCGGCAGCACCTGACTATTGGGAATGAATGCGGCAATGATCAACGTATAGACCGGCAGCCGCGCCGAACAGGTCATCAACGGGGCGACCAGAATGGTCGTCAGCCGGTCCTTGGGATCGGCGATGCTGCGCGTCGCCATGATCCCCGGCACCGCGCAAGCAAAACTCGATAGCAGCGGGATGAAGCTGCGGCCCGACAGACCTACGCGCGCCATCAGCCGGTCCATCAGGAAGGCCGCGCGCGCCATATAGCCTGAGGCTTCCATTGCGAGGATGAAGAAGAACAGGATCACGATCTGCGGCAGGAACACCAGCACCGCGCCAACCCCGGCGATCACTCCGTCGGTGATCAAATCGCGCGGCAGCCCGGCCGGGAGTGCAGCGCGGACTTGCCCGCTCAACCAGTCGACGCCCCCCTGCAGACCATCGGCGAACGGCTGCGCGCCGGTGAACACCGCCTGAAACACCACGAACAGCATGGCAAACAGGATCAGCGGCCCCAGCCACGGATGCAGGAACAGCCGGTCGAGCCGCGCATGCAGCCGGTGACGGGTCGTTTCGGACAGGATCACCCCGTCGGCAATGGCATGCGCGGTCAGCCGCCGCTCGCCCAGCGAAGTGTGGGGGCGGTGATGCTCGGGCGCGCGTTGTTCGGCTTGAGCAATCGCCGCTGCCAGTTCAACCAGGCCGCG
>JAYTIS010000235.1:0-2453 GCA_043731725.1 Novosphingobium sp. | reverse complement strand
GCAGCATGATCGCCTACATCGGACACCACGGCGACAAGGGCGCGCATGCAGCGGACATCATCCTGCCCGCTGCCGCGTTTAGCGAGAAGCCGGGGACTTACGTCAACACCGAAGGCCGGGTGCAGTGGGCCGACAAGGCCGTGTTCGCCCCGGGCGACGCGCGCGAGGACTGGACGATCCTGCGGGCGATGGCCGATGCGCTCAAGGTGTCGGTCGGGTTCGACAGTTTCGAGCAACTGCGCGCGGCGATGATTGCGGCCGTGCCGGCGCTCGGGCGCGAAGGGCTGGCGGGTTATGGCGCTTTGCCGAAGGGTAAGGCCGGGGTGAGTGGCTCGATCGATGCCTATCCGATCAAGGACTTTTATCTGACTAACCCGATCGCCCGCGCCAGCGTGACCATGCAGCGCTGCTCGGCCGAGCTGCTCCACGGGCAAGACTTTGCGGAGGCGGCGGAATGAGCGCTACCGAAATCCTCCCCGGAACGGGGAGGTGCCCCCTCGAGGGGGCGGAGGGGTCCCGCCTCACCGCCTGTACTGCGCCTGCCAATAGGCGGGACCCGTCCGTCGCTTCGCGCCACCTCCCCGTGCCGGGGAGGATTTAGGTCATGACTCAACTGTTCCAATCCTGGGGCCTGTCGTACCAAGCCGCGTGGCTCACCGCCACCATCGCGGGGATCCTGCTGATCGCGCTGCCGCTGATGCTCAGCGTGGCGATGATCATTTATGCCGATCGCAAGATCTGGGCGGCGATGGCGCTGCGGCGCGGTCCCAATGTGGTCGGGCCGTTCGGGCTGCTGCAAAGCTTTGCCGATGGACTCAAGGTGTTCCTGCAGGAAACCATTGTCCCGAGCGCGGCCAACAAAGGCCTATTCCTGATCGCGCCGATCATCACCTTTACCGTCGCCCTGATGGCTTGGGCGGTGATCCCGTTCAATTCTGGCGCGATCCTGGCCGATATCAATGTCGGGCTGCTGTATATCCTCGCAATTTCGTCGCTTGGCGTTTACGGCACAGTCATTGCGGGTTGGTCAAGCAATTCAAAATACCCGTTTTTCAGTGCGATGCGCGCATCTGCTCAGATGATTTCTTACGAAGTCTCAATCGGATTCATCCTGATCTGCGTGGTGATGTGGGCCGGCACGTTCAACCTGAACGGCATCATTCAGGCGCAGAAGCACCATGTGTGGCTGCTTAACGGGTTCGTATTCAACCCGCTGCTGTTCCCGATGTGGGTGATGTTCCTGATCAGCGGCATGGCCGAAACCGGCCGCGCGCCGTTCGATCTGACCGAGGCCGAGAGCGAACTGGTCGCCGGGTTCCAGACCGAATATTCCAGCATGAGCTTCGCACTCTATTGGTTGGGCGAATATGCCAACGTGCTGCTGATGTGCGCGCTTAACGCGGTGCTGTTCTTCGGCGGGTATCTGCCCCCGCTCGATTGGGCGCCGTTGTATCTGGTGCCAGGCTGGATCTGGCTGTTCGTCAAGATTCTGGTCTTCTTTTTCATCTTCAGCTGGGTCAAGGCGACCGTCCCGCGCTATCGCTACGATCAGCTGATGCGGCTGGGATGGAAAGTGTTCCTGCCGGTCTCGCTGGGGTTTGTGGTGGTGGTTAGTGGGTACCTGATGCTGACGAAATCTGAGTTGGCGGTCCATCCGGGATGCCAGGTCAATGCGAGCGGCCAAGAATACTGTCCGTCGGTCGACATTAAAGGACCAGCGCAATGAACGTCCCCCAACTCATCAAAAGCTTCACCCTGTGGGAGTTCCTCAAGGCGCATTGGCTGACCTTGCAGTACTTTTTCAAGGCCAAGGCGACGATCAACTATCCGTTCGAGAAGAACCCGCTGAGCCCGCGGTTTCGCGGTGAGCATGCGCTTAGGCGCTATGCCAATGGCGAGGAGCGCTGCATTGCCTGCAAGCTGTGCGAGGCGGTGTGCCCGGCGCAGGCGATCACGATCGAGGCCGAGCCGCGCGACGATGGCAGCCGCCGCACCACGCGCTATGACATCGACATGACCAAATGCATCTACTGCGGTTTCTGCCAGGAAGCCTGCCCGGTCGATGCCATCGTCGAGGGGCCGAATTTCGAATATGCGACCGAAACGCACGAGGAATTGCTCTACGACAAGGCAAAATTGCTGGCCAACGGGGACAAGTGGGAGCGGGCGATTGCCGCGAACCTTGAAGCCGATGCACCGTATCGTTAGGGGCGCGACACGATGATCACCGTCCTGGCCTTTTACCTGTTCGCTACGCTGACCATTTTGTCTGGCGGAGGCACGATCCTGTCACGCAATCCGGTGCATTCGGTGCTGTGGCTGATCATGGCGTTCTTCAATGCGGCGGGGCTGATGGTGCTGCTCGGCGCAGAGTTTATCGCGATGCTGCTGGTGATCGTTTACGTCGGCGCGGTGGCGGTGTTGTTCCTGTTCGTGGTGATGATGCTCGACAT
>JAYTIS010000234.1:0-1558 GCA_043731725.1 Novosphingobium sp. | reverse complement strand
GCGTTGGTGACGTGCTTGAACGCCCCAGTCGGGATATTATGCCGGGCGCACAGCTCCTTGGTAAAGGCTTTCGATCCTTCGAGCTGCGCAGCGGCTTTGCTCGGGCCGAACGCGGGCACGCCGACGCTGCGCAGGCTATCCGCCAGGCCGTCGACCAGCGGCGCTTCGGGCCCGATCACCACCAGGCCGATGCGCTGGACTTCGCAGAACGCCAGCACGGCGGCGTGATCAGCGGCGTCGAGCGCGATTAGCTGCGCATGCTCGGCGATCCCCGGATTGCCCGGCGCAGCATAGAGCCGTTCGCACAGCGGGGATTGCGCCAGCTTCCACGCCAGCGCATGTTCGCGTCCGCCCGATCCCAGCAGCAGGATATTCATGCCAATCTCGCCTTACCCAGATGATGAGGAGCCCGCCGGGCTGGTAGCGAAGGAGAGCGCCGGGGACAACGCCCCAGCGCTCTCGGTAAGCGAGATTTCTGCGTCACTGAAGCGGATGGTCGAGGACCAATTCGGGTTCGTGCGGGTGCGCGGTGAGCTGTCTGGGGTAAAACGCGCCGCTTCCGGGCATTTGTACCTGGCCTTGAAGGATGAGCATGCGCGGCTCGACGCGGTGATGTGGCGCGGCACTGCTGGGCGGCTCAATTTTCAGCCCGAAGACGGCTTAGAAGTGATCGCCACCGGCAAACTGACGACTTATCCGGGGCGCTCGAACTATCAACTGGTGATTGAACGGATGGAGGTGGCGGGCGAAGGCGCGCTGCTCGCGCTGCTGGCCAAGACCAAGGCGCGGCTTGAGGCTGATGGACTGTTCGCGCCCGAGGCCAAGCGTGCGCTGCCGTATCTGCCGCGCGTGATTGGCGTGGTCACCTCGCCGACCGGGGCGGTGATCCGCGATATCCTCCACCGCTTGGCTGACCGTTTTCCTAGCCATGTGCTGGTCTGGCCGGTGTTGGTCCAGGGTTCGGGCGCGGGCGCACAGATTGCGAGTGCTCTGCGGGGCTTTTCCGAGTTGACCGAAGGCGGGCCCATCCCTCGGCCCGACCTGGTAATCGTCGCGCGCGGCGGCGGCTCGATCGAAGACCTTTGGGCATTCAACGAAGAAGCGGTAGTGCGCGCGATTGCCGAAAGCAAAATTCCAGTGATCTCGGCAATAGGCCACGAAACCGATACCACGCTGGCCGATTATGCCGCTGACCGGCGCGCCCCGACCCCGACCGCTGCGGCAGAGATGGCGGTGCCGGTGCGCAGTGACCTCGTCATCCAGCTGACTGAGCTTGGGCTCAGAAAGCGCCGCGCAGTGGTGCGGCCCTTGCAGCTTGGGCGCGAACGTTTGGCGGCTCGGGCCGAACGGCTGCCGACCCCGGCGGCGCTGTTCAGCGTGCACAGCCAGCGGCTGGATGAAACGGCCGAGCGGCTGCGGCGTGGGCTGACCGAGCGCACGCAATTGGCGCGTGGCGATTTGCAGCGGGTTGCCGGACGACTTTCGGCGCCGCTGCTCAATGCTCGCGCATCAGCAGCGCGCGACCGCTTCGTGGCGCTCGTCCGTCTGTTCCATTCGC
>JAYTIS010000233.1:0-6810 GCA_043731725.1 Novosphingobium sp. | reverse complement strand
GTTGCCAAGGCGGGCGCGACTTTGGCGGCGATCTGGTTGATTGGCCAGTTCCAAGGCGTGATCAGCGCACACACCCCGATCGGTTCACGCAAAATCCGGGTGGCGCCGCGTTGCTCCACGAATTGAAAGTCCTTGAGAACGTTTTGAGCAACCTTGAGATGGATATGACCGATGCGGGCGTGCAATTGTTCAGCCAGCAAGCTGGGCGCGCCCATTTCCTCGGTTATGGCTTCCGCCAGATCGATTCGGCGCTTGCGGTATTCTTCCATGATTGCGTCGAAAAGTTCGACCCGCTCCGCTACCGTGCTGCGCGACCATGTAGGGAATGCTCGACGCGCGGCCATTACCGCCCGGTCAACATCGGTCGAAGTCGCTAGGCTTATCTCACCGGCGGGAAGCTCGGTTGCGGGATTTACCACCGTGAAGTTGTGTGGCGCGGCGGGATCGACCCACTTCCCATCGATATAGAACTGCATCGCTTGGCGCGTCATTGGTTATCTCTCCCATCTTGTCCGACTCATTAAATCTAATATACTTAGGTAATGCACTCTCGTAAAGATGCTTTGGCTCGACTAGGTGAACCATCGATCGGTGACATGCTTGCGGTCGGAAATGATAGGGGATTTGCATGGCGCGGCCACCAAAGGCGATGATCACACGGAAGAATGCAGCGAAGGCCGCACTGGCAGAGGTCGATGCCAACGGACTCGATGGATTCGGACTGGGGCGGGTGGCGACGCGCCTCGGGGTGAAGGCCCCTTCGTTTTATTACCATTTCCACAACAAGGATGAACTGCTGGCCGAAACGGCGCGTCTGTTGTTGATCGAAGGTCGGATACCGGCACCTAGGGAGGGGCTCGACTGGCGCGAGGAAATCGTCCGGATCGGATGTGCGAGCCGGCGGGCCATACTGCGCCATCCCAGAGCAGCGCCGCTATTGCTGCGGTTCTTCCCGCGTCAGATCCTAATGGGCGCTTATGAACGGTGGACCGAAATTTTCGCGCTCAACGCCGTCCCAGTCGAATGGCGGATCATTTTGCTCGAAGGCGCCGAGAAAATGACTTTTGGTTCAACGCTATTTGCTGCAGCGGCAAAAACCGAGGAAACTGAGGAGTTTCCTTCCGGTGAGCTAGGCCGCTACCCCTTTCTGAGCGAAGCCCGTGCCGCAAACGACATGGATGACGAAGAAATTTTTATCGCCAGTCTGCGCGCCTTCTTGAACGGCTTACCGCTGCATCAGTCGCCGCGCGAGTCAGGCAATCCTAAACCTAATGGCATTTGACAAAATTTGCGAAGTCAGCTTAAAACACGCCTGCCCGCACAAGATGGGTGGGAGAGATTATGGCCAAGGGACTGGGAGCAGACGAACGCTATTGGCAAGCACTTGACGAAGGCCGGTTAGAGCTGCCGCGCTGCGCTTCATGCCGGCGTTGGACCTGGCCGGCGCCGTTTCGCTGTGGCGCATGTGGGGCGGGCGAAGCCGAATGGAAGCCAGTCGAGCCCGTAGGCATGATCTACAGCTGGACGCGTACTTGGCACAGCTTTGGCGGAGCCGAGTCGCTTGCGATCCCTTATGTTTCGGTACTGGTAGAACTGCCGGAAGCGGGCGGCATTCGGCTGCTCGGAAAGTTTGACGACGAGGTGCAGCCGCCGGTCATCGGTTTGCCCGTCAAAGGCAAGATCGGTGTTACTCAGGCATTCGACCGAACTATTCCGGCTTGGCAGTGGGAGCCACGGACGTGAGCGGACGGCTACCTATCGTTGCGGCTGTCGCAGGCTTAGGCTTGCGCCAGTACAAACGCGGCAGCGCACCAATTGCCGAACAAGGCGTGTTGATTGGCGCGATTGTCGATGCTTGTGTTGATGCAGGGATCGACCCAGCTACAATTGATGGGTTCGTCTCCTACGGAGGTGACGCGAACGAGCCGCCGCGCTTGATGCACGATCTTGGCACGTCCGAGCTGCGCTGGTCTGCGCAGGTCTGGGGCGGTGGAGGTGGGGGGATTGCAGGGGTATTCGGCCAGGCCGCAGCTGCCATTGCAGCAGGCCAGGCGGAAACGATCGTGGTCTATCGGGCAATGGTACAGGGCGATAGCGGCCGCATGTCAACCGCAGTGATGGCTCACCATCTCAACGATCATCTGATTGGCGCCGGTCTGGTTGCCCCGGCACAAGAATGCGCGATGCGGGCGCAGCGCATGATGCAGTATCACGGCGTCAGCGCTGACACCGTCGAGCAGTTCGTGCGTGCCTCGTACTATCATGGCGCTCGCAACCCCAAGGCAGTAGCTTACGGCAAGGAGCTCGACGTTGAGGCCTATCGCACCTCGAGAATGATAACCGAGCCGTTTCATCTGTACGATTGCTCGCGCGAGAATGATGGGGCGGGCGCGATCATCATGGTTGCAGCGGACCGGGCCAAGGACCTGTCCGCCAAACCAGTCTATCTGCGGGGCAGCGCGCAGGGTGCAGCGCGCGGCTGGGGCGACCTTGGACAGAACGACGAACGTTATGCTTCGGCCGGGTTTGGGGGGGTAGCCGAGCGGTTGTGGGCGATGACTGGACTGAAACCCGACGATATCCAGGTCGCCCAGATTTACGAAAACTTTAGTGCGCAGGGCATTGCCGCGCTGATCGATCATGGGTTTTGTAGTTATGAAACGGTCGCTGATTTTGTGCGCTTCGAGAACCTGATCGCACCATCGGGGCGCTTGCCGATCAACACTTCGGGTGGAAACCTCGCGCAAGGGTTCATCCATGGCTTCGGCGTTGCGGTTGAGGCCGTCGAGCAGCTGCGTGGCACGTCCACCAACCCGGTCCCCGGCGCAATCAACTGCTTGCTCACTGGCGGCCCCGGGGCGCCGCTTGTTAGCTCTGCAGTATTTACCAACCATCGCGATTGAGGCTTGCGCCCGTCGCGGCGTCGAGCAGGAGATTTGAATGACAGGCACCATTGGGCAAGTGATGGAATGGTGGTCGCGCACGCAGTCTGATCGCACTGCGATCCGCTTTCCGGATGATTCGGTGAGCTTTGCTGAGCTGCATTCCTGGAGCTCGCGCGTTGCCGCCGATTTGATTGATCGCGGGCTTGAATCCGGCGACCGGGTGGGCATTTTTGGCGCCAATTCACTCCACTGGTGCGTCGCTGCCTTTGCAATCATGAAGAGCGGCGCCATTCTGGTTCCGCTCAATTACCGCTATGCTTCGGCGGAACTGGAATCGGTTGTGCAGGGCTGCACTCCGCGCTTTGTGTTGGTTGACGTTGCGGGTATCGCTCGAGCTGCCTTGTTACCAGCCTCGGAGACGATGGTTCTACCGCTTGATTTGGTAGCCAAAGGGCGCATCGGAGCCGCGGTTTCTATCGATAGTCCCTACGAGCCTGACGCGCCGATAGTGATTGCCTATACCAGCGGTTCTACCGCGAAGCCGAAGGGCGTTGTATTCACTCACCGCTCAGTCTTAGGCTATGCCTTTGAAGCCTATCTCAACTACCCAGAGCTGTGTGTCGGAGCAAAGTCGATCGACGTTCCTCCGCTATTCACCGGCGGCGGGACCGTGCAGCTGATCCAGTTCATGATTATGGGTATTACCAACTTCATTGATTATGAATTTGATGCTGCGCGCACCCTGCGCTTGCTGCTCGATGAAAAGATCGAGATTTTCTGCGGCGTACCGACCTTTTTCGAACGCATCGCAGCGCTGCCAGAATTTGATCAAGCCGATTTGTCCCATATTACGTTGGCCGCATGTGGCGGAGCGCGGGTTCCGGTATCGCTGCTCAAGACTTGGCTAACCAAGGGCGTGGTGCTGCGTCAACTTTACGGGCTGACCGAAGCGGGCGGCAACACCACGATTATGCCTGCAGCGGAAGCGGTTGATCATCCCGAACAATGCGGTAGTGGCGGCATCTTCACGACGCATCGCATCGTCGCGCTCGGTGGCAGCGACTGTCCCACAGGTGATGCCGGTGAAATCTGGGTTCGTGGACCGGGGGTGATGGCAGGTTACTGGGCCGATGCTGCGGCAACGGCGGCGGTGATGTCGGACGGTTGGCTAAGAACTGGCGATATCGGCAAAGTCGATGAGCGCGGCAACCTGACCCTCGTCGATCGCTTGAAAGACATGATCATTTCGGGCGGCCTCAATATTTGGCCGATCGACATAGAAAACTCGATCGCTGAAATAGACGGTGTGATTGAAGTCGCGGTCATCGCCGCACGCGATGAACGCTTCGGTGAGACCCCATTGGCGATCATCTACGCCTCGCGGCCGATCGAATCAGGCGAGGTCATCGCTCACTGCGACGCGCGCATGGCTGACTACAAGGTGCCGCGATACGTGGTATTCACAGATCAACCACTTCCGAGGCTCGCCACTGGCAAGCTCGCCAAGCGCGAGCTCAAGGAACGCTTCGCCGACGCTGCTGCGACACTGCCGCGAGTTCGCTGACCCACGAGTCAATTGGCTAGCAGGAGCGCGGGGTCATTGGGCTGAGGAATCTAGATTAAGCCGTTGCCGAGACCTTGGGAATGAAGATCACCTTGGGCCGGGTGTATTCGAGCAGCCCGGGCAAACCGTTTTCCTGTCCGAATCCCGATTGCTTTGCTCCGCCTAGCGGCGTGAATGGGGTTGATTGAAGGTTCTGGTTTATCCACACCGTCCCGGTATCCAAGCGATGTGCAATTGCTGTCGCTTGCTCGATGTTGTTGGACCAAACAGCTCCGGCGAGGCCGTAGTCGGTGTTATTGGCTCGCGCGACGACATCATCAATCGAGTCGAACTTCAACAGCGGAAGAATAGGACCGAAGGCCTCTTCTACTACAACCCGGCTGTCATCGGGCGGATTGTCGACGAGAGTGAGAGGCACAAAATAGCCGCGCTCAGGTACGGCGCTGCCTTCAAGCAAGGTGAGGCCGGTCGCGCGGGCATCCTCGAGCAGATTGAGGACGCGGCGATATTGCGGTTCGTTCTGAATCGGACCGTAGCGATTGCCTTGTTCGGCCCCATCACCCACAGCAGTCTGACGCAACAATTCGTGAAGCCGGTCGCGCAATTGATCGTAGATGTCGGCGTGAATATACATCCGTTTGGTCGCAACACAGACTTGGGCGGTATTGTGAAAGGCGCCTTCGAACAATTGTTCGGCGATGGCATCGACATCGACATCAGGCATGATGATCGCAGCGTCGTTGCCACCCAGTTCGAGCGTGATGCGTTTCAGGTCCTTAGCTGCCGATTCCATCACCCGGCGGCCAGTTGCGGTTGATCCGGTGAAGCTGATTTTAGCGAAACCTTTGTGAGCCGTCATCATTGGGCCAAGCGCATCGCCGCCCGAGATCACATTAAGCACGCCGGCCGGGAAGCAGTCGCGAATGAGTTCGGCAAGTCGCAATGTCGTCAGCGGGGTAAAGGGCGAAGGTTTCATCACCAGTGTGTTGCCCGCCATCAAGGCAGGACCGATCTTCCACGCTGCGAGCAGGATTGGAAAATTCCAAGGCACGATCGCGCAAACCACGCCTAGCGGAACATGGTGAATTTCGATCCTGCGCGTGTCGGTATCCTCTGTCACATCGATCGGGATATCAAGCAAGGTTCCCGCTTGCAGCCACATGGCCGCACCCTGAATTTCGCCAAGCGCCCCGTCGTAGGGGCGGCCCTGCTCTTTGACGAACAGCGCGGCGAGTTCCTCGGCATGCGCTTCGATAATCTGCGCCGCTTTAACGAGCGCGGCCTTCCTATCGGAAATCGGTATGTTTTTCCAAGTTTCAAAGGCTCGGGTTGCCGCTGCTACGGCCCGATCCAGGTCGCTCGCATCGGCGTCGGGCGCTTGAGCAAAAACTTCACCCGTGGCAGGATTGTGGACATCGAAACGCTTCGCGGTCGAGCAGAATTTGCCATCGATAGTCATGCCATATGTGGCCTCAGTCTGCGTTTCCATTTCCCTCTCCCGGACCTGTGATGTTCTCTCCGAAGTCAATCTAATCTAGTTAGATAAAAAGTGCAATGCACTCCTGCCCGTATTAGACTTTACAGTCCGCTTTCGGCCGAAAAACAGGCATCCAACTGACAAGTTCGAATCTTCGCTTCTCACCCCATTTAGCCGTCACAATCTGTGCGTACGTCAAGCTAGCCGATTCAAAACCAGACCGTCAGGACCTAACTCTATCGTGGCAGTACAGGTGGGCTAGCCGCTGCTAAAAAGCAGACGTTGATAGCGTCTGCCACTCTGAACGGGTGATTGTTAGCGGGCGGGTTATATAAGGTACGTTTGATCACAGAATTGTTTCAACAGCTGGGCCAATGGCGCCACGTTGCCCCGATTAAACGCGTGCGTTCAGGCGGTCCAGGAATCGATATTCAACGGTTCGGCTTGCTTTCGCGAGGACAGGCCTCTTGCACCCGCACTCAGAGCCGCAAGAGCGCCTTGGCAAGAATGTTACGCTGGATTTCATTGGAGCCTGCATAGATGCTGCTCGCCCGCTCATTCAGATAACGCAATGGCGCTAGCGCAGCGAAACGCGGACCGCTAAAGTTCGGATTGTGATCGAATGCGATGGGACCACCCGGCCGACCAGCCGCTGGCTGGTATCCGCGGCCGTATGCCCCCGCAGCTTCGAGCGCTAGCTCAGTCAAATGCTGGCTCAGCTCGCTGCCTAGAATCTTCATGACTGAGCCCGAGATGCCTGGCGAAGTCGACGATGATGCACCCATCGCTCGCCATTCGTAGACTTCAAGCACCTGAATGCGGATTCGGGCAGCAGCAAGTTTGTGACCGAACACCGGATCGGCAGCGAGATTTGGTGCGCCGTC
>JAYTIS010000232.1:0-4761 GCA_043731725.1 Novosphingobium sp. | reverse complement strand
CGCCGGCTAAAAGTGGAGAAATACGCTTCATCGTTCGCTCCTGCACTGGTTACCTCAGCAACTGGATAGCTGCGAGGATTAGCTGGGTTTTGGGGTCAGTCTTATAGACGTAGCCATCGCTGTAACGATAATTTGCGTCAGGCCCATCGGCGTACTGATCGCGATACTGATAGGGCACATTATAAGCGCTATAACCCGAAGGCATCCGCTGGCCGACTGTGAAATTGTCACCGGTTAGCAGCGCCGCCACGGTCTGGATGGCGCTCGTGCTAGGATCGACCCGGTAGATTGCGCCATCGAAATAGCGATAGTCATTCCCCAGTCCGTAATAGTCTGAGTAATACGGCGAAAGCGGCGTGGGTTGCCAAGCGCTCGGCCACTGATTGCCCGGCGCCAGCGCACCGCCCAGCAGCGGATAATAGTCCATCACCGCGCCACCTGAGGTCAACCGCACCAAATTACCATCAAGATAGCGATAGCCTGATAGGTTGTTGAGCCCGCGCAGACCCCACCAGTTGGCGTCATAGCGATCAAATTGGTTCTGCTTGGCCAGGCCCGGGGGCATGCAGCCATTGTTTTTCTTGGCGAGCCCTGGCGGACATCCGCGGATCAGGCCGCGGCGGTCAAATTCACGCCAGCCGACAAACGGTGTGTTGGCTCGGTCATCACGTCCAAAGCGGGCGTGATCATGGTCGCCTTGATCGTTTTCACCGCGCGATTCAAACCGGCCGTGTCCCAGGCTTGTGCCGGCTATTTCGCGGCCGTCGTCCGCACGATCTTGGTTGCCGTGCTTATTCCACCCGCGGTCTGCCGCGCGTTCTTCGTGCTCGCGGTTGCCGTAACCACCCCTTTTACCTTGTTCCTCGCGCCCATCTTGACCTTTGGATTGCTCAAAACCGCCACGATCAGCGCTTTCACCGTTTCCGCCGCCATGATCCTTACCGCCGCCATTTCCTTTACCACCGCCTGGGTCGGCGTGAACCGTTGCAGTAGCTAGGGCAGCTAGCGCGATTGCGCTCAGCAGGTTGCGCATGAGAAATCTCCTTTTCCGGGAAACAAACGCACACCTGCCATGCTTCGTTCCAACTATTAGCTGCAATAGAGCGCGGCTTCAGCCGCGCGGCGGCCCACCAGCCCGGGTAGGCGCCGACCACTGGCATAGAGCCAGCGGGAGAATTCTTTGGCCGCTTCGCTATATCGCCCGGCTAGGTGCAGCCGGGTCAGCGTAGCCTTGGCAATCGCACCGGTATTATAGTGGAAGCTGACCAAGGCATCGAATTGGCCCGGGGAGCAGGGCGCTCCGTTTAGCGCGCGGGCGACTGCGCAGGAATTGCGCTCCAGATCTTGCCAATCGCGCGTCGCATTCGGCTTGGCTCCAGACTGTCCCGGAGGCGATGCCGGGACCGGTCGCGCCCCAGCCGATGGTCCAGGGCGCGCCGCCTGTGCCGGGATCGGGATAAGCCTGGAACTTGCCGTCGCGGCACCTGCGCGCGCAGCCTTCGAACCGCTTAATGAGAGCGATGCCCTTGAGCCCAATTGCCGGCGTAATTCGGTCGGAGTGTTGGATTTCGGGCCGTGCAGCTACATGCACTGCGGGATCCGGTGCCGCTTCCGGCCCCGAATCCCGTGCATTCATGCGCCGTAGCGCTGAGAAGAAATCACCCGCCAGATCCATGTCGCCGCTCCCGTGATATCGAATCGCGGCAGTTAATTAGGCAGAAATGGCAGCTGTAGGAAAACCGTTCTTGCGGCAGGTCGCCGCGCAGCTAGATCGCGCGGCTAAATTGCTCTGCGGCCGCGGACCAGATTCACCACGAACACCACTAGCGCAATCACCAGCAGGATATGGATCAGTCCGCCAGCGACGTGGAAGGCGAAAAAGCCGAGTGCCCAAAGCACAAACAGGACGATTGCAATTGCGAGCATTTAAACAACTCCCCAAATCGCAACCACCGCTGGCTGCGCATAGGTAAACTGCGTAACTCCCTGAAAGTTCCGATGCGTGCCACATTCCACGCAAAAAAGAGGCGCCCCGGTTTCCCGGAGCGCCTCGGTATTTCAGCGAAGCCGAGCGGTTAAGCGCTGTAATACATGTCAAATTCGACCGCTGATGGCGTGGTTTCCCAGCGCATCACTTCGGGCCACTTGAGTTCGATGTAAGCTTCGATTTGGTCCTTGGTGAAGACCGAGCCCTGGATCAGGAAGTCATGATCGGCGGTCAGGCAATCGAGTGCCTCGCGCAGCGAGCCGCACACGGTTGGTACCTCAGCCAGTTCGGCTGGCGGCAGATCATAGAGGTTCTTGTCCATCGCTTCGCCCGGGTGGAGCTTGTTCTTGATCCCGTCGAGCCCGGCCATCAGCAGTGCAGCATAGCACAGGTACGGATTGGCCATCGCGTCGGGGAAACGGAATTCCACGCGCTTCGCCTTGTCGCCGGTGCCATAAGGAATGCGGCACGAGGCTGAGCGATTTCGCGCCGAATAGGCCAGTAGCACCGGCGCTTCATAACCCGGCACCAGCCGCTTGTAGCTGTTGGTGGTGGGGTTGGTGAAGGCGTTGAGCGCCTTGGCGTGCTTGATCACGCCGCCGATGAAGTACAGGCACATGTCGCTGAGGCCAGCATAGCCATTACCCGCAAACAGCGGCTTGCCGCCGTCCCAGATCGAGATGTGGGTGTGCATGCCCGACCCGTTGTCGGTCTTGATCGGCTTGGGCATGAAGGTGGCGGTCTTGCCGTAAGCCTGCGCGACCTGCTGCACGACGTATTTGTAAACCTGCATTCGGTCAGCGGTTTGTACCAAGGTGCCATAAGTCAGCCCCAGTTCGTGCTGCGCGCTGGCAACTTCGTGGTGATGCTTGTCGCAGGGCAGGCCCATTTCGATCATGGTCGAGACCATTTCGCCGCGGATATCGACGCAGCTATCAACCGGGGCGACCGGGAAATAGCCGCCCTTGGCGCGCGGGCGGTGGCCCAGGTTGCCGCTGCCGGTTTCCGAAACATAGTCGCGATTGCCGTTGGTCGGCAGCTCGATGTCGTCGATCCTGAAGCCGTTGCCATCGTAGTCATCGTAAAAGCGCACGTCGTCGAACAGGAAGAATTCGGCCTCGGGTCCGACATAGACAGTATCGCCCACGCCAGCCGACTTGACGAAAGCTTCGGCGCGCTTGGCGGTTGAGCGCGGATCGCGCGCATAGAGATCGCCGGTCGAAGGTTCGACGATATCGCAGCAGATAATCATCATCGGGGTGGCGCTGAATGGATCGATATAGACCGCGTCCAGATCCGGCTTGAGGATCATGTCGCTTTCGTTGATCGCCTTCCAGCCTTCGATCGACGAGCCGTCGAACATCAGCCCGTCTTCCAGCTCGTCTTCGCCGATCACCGCGGCGACCATGGTCAGGTGCTGCCACTTGCCCTTGGGGTCGGTGAAGCGCAGATCGACCCACTCGATCTCTTCTTCCTTGATCCGTTTCAGAATGTCTTTTGCCTTGGCCATGCTTAGTCCTTCGAAAGTCCCCGCCCGCCCGGGCCGGGGTGATTGCTGGAATTGAAACTTCAGATTGCGTCGTTGTCGCGCTCACCGGTGCGGATACGCAGCGCGCTTTCCACCGCGAACACAAAAATCTTGCCGTCGCCGATGCGCCCGGTCTGCGCCGCCGCCGCGATCGCCTCGACCACGCGTTCGGCCAGGTCATCGGGCACCACCACTTCAAGTTTTACCTTGGGCAGGAAATCAACCACGTATTCGGCGCCGCGATAGAGCTCGGTATGGCCCTTCTGGCGGCCAAAGCCCTTGGCCTCGGTCACGGTAATGCCTGATACGCCCACTTCGTGCAGTGCTTCCTTCACTTCGTCGAGCTTGAACGGTTTGATGATCGCTTCGATCTTCTTCACGTCGGTTATCCCCTGCGCAGCAAGCCGGAGCCGCTTGTCCTCCATTGGGAAAGCGGCCCGGATGGTTCAACGCCCGCGCCAATCCTGGTTATCCAAGAATCGTGCCAGCGGCATATTTACGCCCCTAGGCCATGTGTGCGGCTGCGAAAAGGGTGGAATCGCAAGATTTGCAGCGCGCTGGGCCCCTCCGCGCAACAAAACTGTTGCACGATGTGTGGATACTTGCCTGAATTTTCAGCAGGTAATGCCTAAATTATAGGCAGATCACAGGTTGAGGCCAGCCGTTTCGGGTAAGCCTGCCATCAGGTTCAGGCTCTGCACCGCCGCCCCGCTGGCGCCTTTGCCGAGGTTGTCGAGCGTGGCGACCAGCCGCGCCTGATTGCCGTCGCGCGCGCCGAAGACATACAGATCAAGCCGGTCGCTTGGCGCGGCAGAGCGGTGCACCAGCAGTTCGTCAGGGGTGTCCTCATGGACGTGCACGACCGCGCTGTCCTTGTAGAAATCAACCAGCAGATCGCGCAGGCCGTCAGTCGGCGCGGCGCGTTCCATTTGCGCCAGGTGCAAGGGTACTTCGACCACCATACCGCGATGCGCCGGGATCACGGCCGGGGCGAATAGCGGCGCATAGGCCAGCCCGGCGTATTTCTGCATCTCGGGCACGTGCTTGTGGCCTGCGGTCAGAGCATAATCGCGGTAGGCGAGATCGGGCTCGGCCTCAAACCGTGCGATCATGGCCTTGCCGCCGCCCGAATAGCCCGACACCGCGTGGCATACATAGGGCCAGCTCGCCGGCAGCAAGCCGTGCCGCACCAATGGTGCGAGCAGCGCGAGGAACCCGGTTGGGTAGCAGCCGGGATTGGTCACCC
>JAYTIS010000231.1:0-8916 GCA_043731725.1 Novosphingobium sp. | reverse complement strand
TGCGCTGGAAGAAGCCGACGCGATGAAGACGCGCTTCCTCGCCAACATGAGCTACGAATTCCGCACGCCGCTAACCTCGATCGGTGGCTTTGCTGAACTGCTCGAAGCTGGGCTGGGCGGTGACTTGTCGGGCGATGGCAAGGACTATGTCGCGGCGATTCTGCAATCTGTTGCGCGGCTGGGAGAACAGATCGAATCGGTGCTCGATCTGTCGCAAAGCGAGGCAGGAATGCTGCCTCTGGCGCAAGAGGAGTTCGAACTTCTGCCGTTCGTGCGGGCGCTTGCGGATGATCGCGCCAACCGCATCTCGGCCGCCGGGTTGAGCCTTGATTTGCGCGGAAACAAAAGCGCCGGGCGGATTACTGGCGACCGGCGCCGGCTCGGGCGGGCAATCGGCCACCTGATTGATAATGCGATCGCTGCCACGCCGCCCGGCGGTCGCGTGCTTGTCGAGCTAGGCAGCCATATGGGCAAGGCTCGGGTGATCATTTCGGACAACGGTACGGGGATGGACCCGGCCACCCTCGCCCGCGCGCTCGAAGGAATCAAGGTCAGCGCCGACGGAAAAGGGGTTGAGCGCCGCCAAGGACTGGGCTTGCCGCTCGCCCGCCAATTAATCGAGGCGCATGGCGGCACTTTCGAATTGTTGTCCGAACCGGGGCAGGGGACGGCGGCGATCGTCGAACTGCCGTGATGTTTGCGTTGCCGGACGTGGCAGCGACGGCTGCCTTGGGTGAGCAGATCGCGGCAGTGCTGCGCGCGGGCGACGTGGTGGCGCTGTCGGGCGGGTTGGGTGTGGGCAAAACCACGCTGGCGCGCGCGATTATCGCTGCGCTGGGGTACCAGGGTGAAGTGCCGTCACCCAGCTTCGCGATCATCGAGACCTACGATCCGCCCTTGCTGCGGCTGCCGCTGGTCCATGCCGATTTCTACCGGCTGGACGATCCAGCTGAACTTGCCGAGCTGGGGCTGGAACATTATCGCGAAGGCGCGGCGCTGCTGGCTGAATGGCCCGAACACGCTGGCGGCTTTGGTAACGAACCTGCATGCTTGTCGATCCGGTTGGAAGGTGCGGAAACGGGCCGGGTTGCCATTGTCGAGCCGGGGCAAGAGTGGTTAGGGCGGATGCCATGAACACAGAATTGCCTGACGGTGTCGTACCCTTTTTGAATCAAGCCGGATGGGCGGGCGCGCAAATCGAGGCTTTGCCGGGCGATGCTTCGTTCCGGCGCTATTTCCGGGTGAACAAGCCTGGCAAAAGTGCGCTGCTGATGGATGCGCCGCCACCGAACGAAGATCCGGAACCCTATTTGCGCGCGGCCACATGGCTTGATGCAAATGGTTTGCGCGCACCACACATCTACGCGGAAAATGCCGCGAAAGGGCTGGTCCTGATCGAAGACTTCGGTGACGTGCGGATGCGCGAATACCTCGACCAGTGGCCGAATGATGAACGCGCGATCTACACCACCGCGGTCGACACGCTGGTTGAACTGCATCGGCTGCCGTCGGGTCCGTTCCTCGATTATTCGATGAGCGAATACAAACGCGAAACGCGGCTGCTAACGCAGTGGTATTGCCCCGCTCAGGGTTTGACGGTCGACAGCGCGGGATATGACAAAGCGTGGGAGCAGGTGCTCAGCGACGTGTTGATTCGGCAGCGAGCAGCAGTTTGCGTTCTACGCGACTATCACTCAGAAAACATCATGTTGCTCGGAGGTCTTGAGAAACAAGGTTTGCTTGATTTCCAGGATGCATTGGCAGGCCACAAGGCTTACGACTTGGTTTCGCTGCTCCAGGATGCCCGGCGCGACGTTTCGATCGGACTTGAGGCCGAGATGTTCGATTACTACGTGAGCAAGACGGGGGCGGGCGCCGATTTTCTCGGCGATTATGCCCGACTGGGGGCGCAACGCAACGCCAAGATCATCGGCATTTTCGTGCGGCTGTGGCGGCGCGACGGCAAGCCCCGATACCTTGATTATATCCCGCGCGTCTGGGGGCTGCTCGAACGCGATCTGACTCATCCCGCGCTGGAGCCGGTAGCGCGCTGGTTCGATGCCAACATCCCCGCCGATCTGCGCTCAGCGGGTGGGGGCGCTTTCACATTGTGAATAAGCAAACCGTTCCCAAAACCGCGATGGTCATGGCGGCGGGCATGGGCACGCGGATGATGCCGTTGACCGCGAACACACCAAAACCCCTGTTAAAAGTCGCTGGAACAACCCTGCTCGATCACGTGCTTGATCTGTTGCGCGATGCCGAGATCGGGCGGATCGTGGTCAATGTTCACTATCTCGCCGATCAAATCGAGGCGCACCTGGCGCAGCATGCGGCCGATTTTGATCTGACGCTGTCAGACGAGCGCGGCTTGCTGCGCGATACCGGCGGTGGCCTCCTGCAGGCCCTGCCGCTGATCGGGGGGGATCCATTTTTCTGCATCAATGCCGACAACTGGTTTGCTGACACGCAGGTCCATGCCCTGCACCGCATGACTGAAATGTGGGACGCCGAATGCATGGATATCCTGATGTTGGTGGTGCCGTTTGCGCGGGCCGGAAATACCCAGGGCACTGGCGATTTCGATCTTGATTCGGCAGGGCGCCTGTCGCGCGATGGGCCTACGCGGTTGCGCCCCTATGTCTGGACGGGGATTCAGTTGCTGGCCAAACACGTCGTAACCGATCCTCCCGCAGCGGCATTTTCTACCAACATCTTTTGGGACCGGGCGATCGAACGCGGACGGTGTTTCGGTTTGGTGCACGATGGCGACTGGTTCGATGTGGGCTATCCCGAAGCGATTGCTATGACCGAGGCGCGGCTTGGTCTTGGCTAACCGGGCAGCCCCGCAGGTCTACTCAATCGCCGCGCACCGCGGCTTTGCCGATGCGCTAGTGGCGGGGCTGATCCCGCGTTACGCCGAGCGCGATTTCGGGCTAGCGCGGCTGACCTTGTTGCTCCCCAGCCGTCGCGCGATGCGGATCGTGACCGAGGCGTTCGTGCGGCTGTCAGGCGCCAGCGACCGTGGGGGTATGCTGCTCCCGCGGATGGCCGCAGTGGGCGATCTCGATCTCGACGAGACGCTGGGCCCGCTGCTCGATCCGCTCGGTGCGGGCAGCGAAGTGCCGTCTGCCGCCGATCCGGTCTGGCGATGGTTGCGGCTGGCCGAACTACTTCGCACGGAGATGGGCGATCGCGCGCCCAAGGCTGCCGGGATGTTGCGCCTGGCGTTTGAAACCGGGCGGACGATGGACCGATTGGCGATCGAAGGGATTGCACTAGGCGATCTGCTGCAAGAACGCGTCGCCGGGATCGTCGGCGATCTAGCCGGGCATTGGCGTGATGCGACCCGGCTCTTTGCGCGGGTGCAGGCGCAGTGGCTGAGCGAACTTGCAATACGCGGCGAAGTCGATGCCCCGGTGCGGCGTAACCTGCTGTTCGAGCACGCGGCGCAGCGCTGGCAGCATAACCCGCCGCCGCACCCGGTGGTGGCCGCCGGGATCACCAGCGCCTCACCTGCACTGGCCAAGCTGCTGCGGGTGGTAGCCGCGCTCCCGAATTCGGCGGTGATCCTGCCCGATCTGGATCTCGGGCTGGATGAGCAGGTGTGGACCGCGCTCGGTTCGGCCGGGATCCCGGACAGCGCTGACGATGCGCCGTTCGGGGCGCAAGATGCTGCAACGCACCCGCAATATCACCTCAAACTGCTGCTCAACCGCATGGGGGTGGCGCGCAGCGAGGTCGACCCATGGCACCGTGCCGGGCTTGGCGCAGCACCGCCCGAGCGTAGCCGCGCAATTTCCAACCTGTTCCTGCCGCCCGCTGCCAGCGCGGGTTGGGTTGATCTCCCTGCTGCGGCGCGGCGCTTGTCAGGGGTGCGGCTCATGACCAGCGCGCACCCCGGCGAGGAAGCGCAAGCAATCGCGATCCTGCTGCGCGAGGCGCTCGAAGTGCCGGAGCGCCGCGCCGCTCTGATCACGCCCGATCGCGGTCTGGCGGGCCGGGTGGTCGCACATCTGCGGCGCTGGGGGATTGTCGCCGACGATAGCGCGGGTCAGCCGCTGCCGCAAACCGCTGCCGGGCGTGTCTTGCTGCTGCTAGCCGAGGTAGTGGCGACGCAGGCTGCACCGGTGCCGCTGCTGGCGCTGCTCGTCCATCCGTTGGTCGGCGCCGGCGAAAGGCGAGCCGATTGGCTTAGCCATGCCCGCGCGCTGGATCTGGCGCTGCGCGGTCCGCGCCGCTCGCCGGGCCTGGCCGCGTTGCACGATGCGGTGGCTAAGCTGGCCAAAGGCGCCGACGGCGCGGGGTTGCAAGCGTGGTGGGAGCAGATCGAGGCCGTGATTGGGCCGCTACTGAGTTGGCCCGAAAAACTACCGTTTGCAGATGTGCTGAGCGAACTGGCCGCTGCGGCTGAGGCGCTGGCGGGTGCCGAGCTGTGGCACGGTGCCGCCGGCCGCGACCTGGCCGATTGGCTCGAAGAATTGCGGGACGCGGCCAGCGCTGTCGGCACCACGCTCGCTCCGGCCGATCTACCTGGCGTACTGCGCGATTCGATGGACCGCGTCGCGGTGCGCCCTGCCTGGGGCGGACATCCGCGGCTGGCGATCTATGGCTTGCTCGAAGCCCGCATGAGCCGCGCCGATCTGGCGATCTGCGCCGGTCTGACCGAGGGCACCTGGCCGACCAATCCCGCGCCCGAACCGCTCTTGCCCCCGGCCGTGCTGCGCGCGCTGGGCGTGCCCGGGGCCGAGTTTCGTATCGGCTTGGCGGCGCACGATTTGGCTGGGGCCATGGGCGCGCCTGAGGTGGTACTGAGCTGGGCGCTGCGCGATGAAGCCGGGCCGGTGATCCCCAGCCGGTTTGTGCTGAGGGTCGAAGCAATGCTGGGTGAATTGGCCAAGGATCACCGCGAGCTCGGCGCGATCCAACTTGCCCAGCGGATCGATCAGGCCACGCCGGCACTGGCCTATCGGCAGCCCAAGCCCCGACCCAGCGCGGCTCAGCGCGATGTGGCGCTGTCAGTTACCGCGCTCGACCGGCTGCGCGGCGATCCTTACCAGTTCTATGCCGCAGCGATCCTCCGGCTGAAGGCGCTCGATTTACTCGATGCCGAGCCGACGGCGGCGTGGAAGGGCGAGGTGGTCCACCGCGTGCTTGAACGATGGCACAAAGCCGGTGGCCGCGCCGGCGGATTGCTCGCGCTCGCGGCCGAAGAACTGGCCGAAATGCGCGCGCATCCACTGGTCCGCTCGCTGTGGTGGCCGCGCTTGGCAAAGGGGCTGGAGTGGATCGACTCCGAAATCGCGTTGCAGGAACGCAGCGGTCGCCGCGTGCTGGTCAGCGAGGCACGCGGCGAAATGGACTACCTTGGCGTGCGCGTCCACGGCCGCGCTGACCGGATCGACCAGCTTGAGGACGGCAGCTTGGCGGTGGTCGATTATAAGACCGGCGGGCCGCCCAGCGCGGCGATGGTCGAAAAGGGATTTGCGCTGCAACTCGGCACGCTCGGGCTGATCGCGGCGGATGGCGGGTTTCCCGGTGTGGCGGGCGAACCGAACCGGTTCGAATACTGGTCCCTGGGCAAGAGCAAGGAAAGCGACAGCGGGTTCGGCTATGCGGTCGAACCGGTCAAGGAAGGCCGCCGGAAAACCGGTCCGCCGCGCGAGCTCTTCCTGCTCAAGACCGAGGAATTCCTCGCTGACGCGATCCGGCGCTGGATCAAGGGCGACGAAGCGTTCACCGCGCGGCTCAATCCTGACATCGGCGGCTACAACGATTTCGATCAGCTGATGCGGCTCGACGAATGGCAAGCCCGCAGCGAGCGCGAGCCATGAGCGGCGCGGACAAGCTGTGGCCGCTTACGCCAGAGCAGCAACCTGCGGTCGATCCGGCCGAAGTGGTGTGGCTGTCGGCCTCGGCCGGAACTGGCAAAACCCAGGTGCTATCGGCGCGGGTATTGCGGTTGCTGCTGCAGGATGATGTCAGTCCCGGACAAATACTATGCCTTACCTTCACCAAGGCTGGCGCGACCGAAATGGCGGCGCGGATCAACGCCGTGCTGGCACGCTGGGTGCGCGCCAAGCCCGAGTCACTGGCGACCGATCTCAAGGCGATCGGCGCCGACTATGGCCCCGAAGCGCAGGCGCGCGCACGGCGCTTGTTTACGCAAGTGCTCGATTGTCCGGGCGGCGGGCTAAGGATCGATACGATCCATGCTTTTTCGCAATGGCTGCTTGCCGCATTCCCGCACGAAGCTGGGCTGACCCCCGGGGTCAAGGCGATGGAAGACCGCGAACGCGCACTGTTGCTGCGCGAGGTGCTGGCCGAACTGCTAGTTGAGGCCGAGCGTTGCAACGACGCGGCGACGCTGGATACCATATCCGACCTGTCAATCCGGCTCGGGCCCGATGCAGTCGAAACCTATCTGTTGCGCTGTGCCTCAGCGCTCGACGCTTGGACTGGGCCTGGCGCATGGCAAATGCCGATGCAGGCAAATGTCAAACGGTTGATCGGGTTGCCCAGCGATGCCAGCGCTGCCGATTTGCCAGACCTGTGCGCTGACGAAGTATTCGATGTTGAGGCGCTGCGGTGCTGCCTGTCGGCCCACGCACAGTGGAACGCGGCGACCGGACACGCGGGCCGAGCAGTGATCGCCGCTTGGCTGGCGGCGGAGCCTGAACAGCGGTTTGAACAGCTTCCCGAACTGCACAAGGTGTTGTTCAATAAAGACGACACCGTCAGCAACCTGCGCTCGCTGCCCAAGTTCGAGGAGCATTTCGAGGGTGCGGCGGCGGCGGTTTTGGCGTCGAGCCTCGCGGTGCGCGAGCGGCAGGTGCTGCTCGCCCTTACCGAATGGCTCACCCCCGCGCTCGAACTCGGGCGCAAATTTGCGTTACTTTGGGACGAGGCCAAGGCTCGCGCCGGGCTGATCGATTTCGACGACCAGATCCGCCTCGCTGCGGGGCTGCTCCAGACCAACGCGCTGGCCGAGTGGATCCGCTACAAGCTTGATCGCCGGTTCGATCATATTCTGGTGGATGAAGCGCAAGACACCAACCAGGCCCAGTGGCGGATCATCGAAGCGCTGACCGGCGATTTCTTTGCCGGGGCTGGGCAACACGGCGACAAGCTGCGCACGCTGTTTGTGGTTGGCGATTACAAGCAGGCCATCTTCCGCTTTCAAGGGACCAGTCCCGAACACTTTGCCGCTGCCAAGGAGCGGGTGCGGATCGAAATGGCCGGGCTGGCGGGAAACCAGACGGCGCTCCGCGAAAACGTATCGGTGCGCGAACTGCTCGATCTGCCACTAGGAAAAAGCTTTAGAACTGCGCGGCAAGTACTTGAATTTGTGGATATGGCACTGGATCGGATTGGACCAACGCATTTTGGGCTGGTTGACGAACCTGTCGTGCACGTGGGCGAGGAGCGCCCGGGGCAAGTCGTGCTGTGGCAAACAGTCGGAAGAAAAGCCGACATCTCCGATGCGGCCAATGACAATACCGACGAGGGCGGCGAGGGCTGGCTGGACCGGGCCGACCGGCAACTGGCGGACCGAATCGCGCGCCAGGTGCGCCAGTGGCTTGATCAGGGCTTCGCGCTGGTCAAGGGCGAGCCAGCTGGGACCGCGCGGCGCGCGCGCGCTGGTGATGTGATGGTGCTGGTGCGCAAACGCAAGGATCTGGCGGGGCTGATCGTGGCGCGGCTGCACGCGGCAGGCGTCCCGGTCGCGGGTGTGGACCGGTTGCGGTTGGCGGCACCGCTGGGGGTGCGCGATCTGATCGCGGCGCTGCGGTTTGCCGCGCAACCGCTGGACGATCTAAACCTCGCCTGCCTGCTGACCTCGCCGCTGATCGGATGGAGCCAGGAGCAGCTGCTCGAACATGGCTATCGGCCTGACATGGTGCGATTGTGGCGGCATCTGCTTGATCAGCGCGGCAATGCACAAGTCGCCGGCGCGGTGGCGCAATTGCTCGATTTGCTGCGCCTAGCCGATTTCGAACCGCCACAAGCATTACTCCACTGGGTGTTGACCGGGCCGTGGCAGGGGAGGCGCCAGCTGATCGCGCGGCTGGGCAGCGAAGTTGGCGATCCGATTGACGAATTGCTCAATGCCGCGAGCGCCTTTGCCGCCAGCGAAGTGCCTAGCTTGCACACCTTCCTGCGCTGGTTCGAAGCCGGTGACGGAGAATTGAAGCGCGAAGCCGGCAAGGGTGCGGACGAGGTGCGGGTGATGACGGTGCACGGCGCCAAGGGGCTCCAAGCACCGATCGTGATCTTGGCTGATGCCGCAGACAATCCCAACCCGCCCGGTCGGCGCCGTACATTAGCCTTGCCAGATCCCGCCGTGCTGCCGGGCGTAGAACAACGGTTGATCCCGCTGCCGCCGCTGGCCAAAGCAGACCAAGCCGGCCCAATCGCCGCCGCCGACGCAGTGGCCGCTAAAGCCGAAATGGAGGAACATTGGCGGCTGTTATATGTGGCCATGACTCGCGCCGAGGAAGCCCTGTTCGTCGCTGGATCGCTCAGCCCGCGTGAAGATGTGCCCGCTGAAGACAGCTGGTACGCCAAGCTGCGCGGGCTGTTCCTGAGCGATGAGGCCGAGCCCGAAGCGATCTGGGGCCAGCGCTGGATCCATGGCGAAGCACCCGGACTGCCGATGCCGCCGCGAGCGCAACAGGTCAGCGAATTGGCGCTGTTGCCGCCGTGGCTGGAAAGCGCGGTCGCAGCAGAACCGCGCCCGCCGCGTCCGCTTGCGCCTTCGTCGCTAGGTCAGGATGACAGCAGCGATCCGCCGTTCTTGGCGGGCAGCGATGGTGCCGCAGCCCGGCGCGGGATCTTGTTGCACAAATTGCTTGAGCGGCTGCCCGAAGTCGAGCCATCCGAACGGCCTGCCGCCGCGCAAGCCTGGCTGGCGCG
>JAYTIS010000230.1:0-5009 GCA_043731725.1 Novosphingobium sp. | reverse complement strand
TCAACCGGCCCTCGAGCGTCAGTCCGCCGGGGGACGCCAGAAACACCGTTTTGACCTTGGGCGCATCCACTAGCAGCGCGTCGAACCGCAGGAAGCTGTCCTCCATGATCGCGCCAATGATATAAACCGTCTCGCCATCGCCAGAGAGGTAGATGCGCGCTGGCGTGGCCAGCGGCGCTGGCTCGGCTGGCGGAGTGTGAGTGATGACGGAGGGCGGGGCAGCGCCAATCGGCAGGGCAGTTAGCCCAAGGAGAATGAGGGAGAGCAGCGCGCTGGGCGCGCGTGAAATCAGACCGGAAACCATCCGCCGCAGGATGTCAGAACGCGGCCCGGCTGGAAAGCGGTTCGCGCTGGTTCACTGCGAGCACGGCGGCGGCGGAGCAAAACCCAGCCGGGCCGCGGCCGCGATCAGATCGGTCCGGCGCTGCGGAGCCAGCCGGTTGGCGCGCTGGGTATAAATTTCGACCAGCGCTGGCCCAGCCTTGTCTGGGCTGCCGGCATCGAACGGCGGCGCGGGATCGTATTCGAGCGCCAGTTGCACTGCGCGGGCGTGATCTTCACCCGCAATTCGGCCCATCAGCGCCAGTGCAAAGTCGATCCCGGCGGTCACCCCGCCGCCGGTTACGCGGTTGCGGTCGAACACCGTGCGAGCCTGTACTGGTTCGGCTCCGAATAACGCGAGCAGATCGTGCCAGGCCCAATGCGTGGTTGCGCGGTACCCCTGCAGCAGCCCGGCCGCACCCAAGACGAGCGCGCCGGTACACACGCTGGTCACCCCCATTCAGCCTCGGAGCCGATCTGCCGCACCCAATTGAGCGCTGAGGCATGATCGATCACCCCGGCCACGCCCATGCCGCCCGGCACGCACAGCACATCGGCGCGCGGCACCTGCGCGAAAGTGGCGGTGGGCATAATCGAAAATCCGGCATCAGTCGGCACCGGATCAAGGCTGTCCCACACCAGATCGACCTGCGCGCCTGGCAAGCGCGACAGAAACTGAACCGGCCCGGTCAGATCGAGTTGGGTGATCCCGGGGAAGAGCAAAAATGCGAGCTGCATGAGCGCACTCTTGCAGCAATAACCAAACGCTTCAACCTTGCGAAGGCGTGGCACTTGAAATAGCCCCATACCCGGTAAGAGGAGCGACCATGACCGGCTACATCGGCGCGATTGATCAGGGCACAACTAGCACGCGATTCATCGTGTTTGACCAGCGCGGCGGCATCGTGGTCGTCGATCAGGTCGAGCACGCGCAGATTATGTCGCAGCCCGGGTGGGTCGAACATGACGCGAGCGAGATTTGGGCGAACACACAAAAGGTCGTATCGGGGGCGTTGGCCAAGGCTGGCCTCGCCCCGGCCGATCTGGCTGCCGTGGGCATCACCAATCAGCGCGAAACCACCGTGTTGTGGGACAAGACCAGCGGCCAGCCGGTGCACAATGCGCTGGTGTGGATGGACACTCGCACATCGGAACTGGTGGCACAGCTTGAGCAGGGCGGCGGGCAAGACCGTCTGCGCGCCACAACTGGGCTGCCGCTGGCGACATATTTTTCGGGGCTCAAGCTGGCTTGGCTGCTTGATACGGTGCCCGGTGCGCGCGCCCGTGCCGAGGCGGGCGAGTTGCTGTTCGGCACGATCGACACCTGGCTGGCATGGAACCTGACCGGGCTGCATGTGACCGATGTGACCAATGCCTCTCGCACCCAGTTAATGGATCTCGCATCGCTCGATTGGGACGCGGACATCCTCGCGTTGCTCAGGGTGCCGCGCGCTTGCCTGCCCGAAATTCGCTCGTCGAGCGAGGTTTACGGGGCTTGCACTGGCGTACTCGAAGGCGTGCCGCTAGCCGGGCTGCTCGGTGATCAGCAGGCGGCGCTGTTCGGGCAGGCCTGCCTGGCCCCGGGCGAGGCCAAAAACACCTATGGCACCGGCTGTTTTATGCTGATGAACACGGGCGAGCGACCGTTTCCCTCGACATCGGGCCTGCTCACCACCTTGGCGTACAAGTTGGGCGATGCTCCGGCGGTCTATGCACTGGAAGGTTCGATCCCGATCGCCGGCGCATTGGTGCAGTGGCTGCGCGACAATCTGGGCCTGATCGCCCACGCGTCTGAGATCGAGGCGCTGGCGGCCAGCGTTCCGGATAATGGTGACGTGTACTGCGTGCCTGCCTTCTCGGGGCTGTACGCGCCGCACTGGGACGACCGCGCGCGCGGGATCATCGCCGGATTGACGCGGTTTGTGACCAAGGCCCACATCGCTCGCGCCGCGCTTGAAGCCGTAGCCTTTCAGGTGCGCGAAGTAGTCGATGCAATGACCCGCGATTCGGGTGTCGAAATAGTCGAGCTGCGCACCGACGGCGGGATGGTGGTCAACGAGCTGCTGATGCAGTTCCAGGCCGACATTCTGGGCGTGCCGGTGGTCCGCCCCAAAGTAATCGAAACTACCGCGCTGGGCGCTGCTTACGCCGCCGGGCTGGCGGTGGGCTATTGGCATTCGACTGCACAAATCACCGAGAATTGGGGAGTCGACAAGCGCTGGCAGCCGGCCATGCCCGAGCAACGCCGCGCGGCGCTCTACTCCAAGTGGAACAAGGCGGTCTCGCGGGCGCGTGATTGGGTCGACTAGCATGTGGTCTGATGTCGCTGAATCGCCATCATGCCTGATCGCCGCTTGACCTGGACGGCGCGAGCCGGTTTGGTTGCGGGCTAACCAAGGGATGACAGGGCAAATGGGCGGCATATTGGCGGGTCGGGTGGCATTGATCACTGGGGCTTCTTCTGGGTTTGGCACCCACTTCGCGAAATTGTTCGTGCAGCACGGCGCGCGGGTGGTGATCGGCGCGCGGCGTGCTGACCGCTTGGATGCGCTGGCCGCAGAACTTGGCGGTGCAGCCTTGGCGGTGGCGATGGACGTGACCGATGAAGCCTCGGTGATCGCCGCCTATGATGCTGCCGAAGCCAAGTTCGGTACGGTCGACACGGTGATCGCCAATGCCGGAATCGCCAAGGCTGGACGCTCGACCGATCTTTCCATGAGCGACATTTCGGCGGTGGTCGAAACCAATTTCACCGGACTGTATCTGACCGCGCGCGAAGGGGCGAAGCGGATGATCGCGGCCAACTTCCGGGATAGCGAACGTGGGCGGATCGTGCTGATCGGCTCGATCACCGCAGAGCTGACCGGCAATGGCGAGACCGCCTACGCCGCGATCAAGGCCGGGGTGGCGCATCTTGGCCGCCAGTTCGCGCGCGAATGGGTGCGGCAAGGGATCAGCGTCAATACGATCCAGCCGGGCTATGTCGATACAGAGATCCAAGGGGATTGGTTTGAGACGGCGGCCGGCCAGGCGCACCTCAATTCGTTTCATCGGCGGCGGCTGACCCCGATCGAGGCGCTTGATGCTCCGGTGCTGATGCTGGCGTCGGACGCAGCGCGGCACATCACCGGTGCGACGCTCACAGTAGACGATGGCCAAGTGCTGTGACCGTGGCCGATAACACCCCGGTGATCATCGGGGTTGGGCAAGTGTCCGAACGGATTGGTGAAGGCGACTATCGCGAGCGTTCGCCGATGGACTTGGCCGGTGATGCGCTGGCCGCCGCGCTGGCCGATGCCGGGGCCAAGCGCAAACTTGCGCCCGCGCTCGATACGATTGCGGCGATCCGCCAGTTCGAGATTTCGGGTACGCGTTATGCCCCAGTGTTCGGCCATGCCAACAATCCGCCGCGCGCGATCGGACGCCGGGTTGGAGCGAATCCCGTGCGCGCCATTTTGGAGATCGTGGGAGGGCAGGGCCCGCAGCGACTGGTCGGTGAACTCGCGGCGGAGATCGCCACCGGCCGATCGCAAATGGCGGCGATTGTAGGTTCGGAAGCGATCTCGACCATGCGGGCGCTGGTCGCTCGCGGCGCCACCCGCGATTGGTCGGAAACCCGGCGCGGAACAATTGAGGATCGCGGGTACGGTCACTCGGGAGTCTATGATGCCACGCTGGTGCGCCACGGCGCGGGCACCCCGATTGCCAGCTATGCATTGGCCGAAAACGTTCGGCGCGAACGGCTGGGCTTGTCGCTGGATGAGTACCGGGAGCAGATCGGTGCCTTGTTTGCACCGTTCACGCAAGTCGCCGCCGCCAACCCGCATGCCGCCGCGCCGCTGGTCCGCAGCGCCGCCGAACTGGCTCACCTCGACGAGCGTAATCGGTTGGTCGCGGAACCCTATGGGCGGCTGGTGGTATCGCGCGATCAGGTCAATCAGGGAGCGGCCATCGTGCTCGCTAGCGCCGGCGAAGCGCGCCGCTTGGGGGTGCCCGAGGACCGTTGGGTATACATCCATGCTGTGACAGATTGCGCGGAGCCGTCGTTACTCAGCAGAGCGAATCTGGAGCAATGTCCAGCGGCGATTTCGGCAATCTCAACTTCACTTAGGGTTTCCGATACCAGTTGGAAAAACATAAATTTTGTAGATCTTTACTCGTGCTTTGCAATCCCGATTTTCAACTTGCTCGACGGGTTCAAATTGTCTCCGGAAGACCCGCGTGGGTGGACTTTGACCGGCGGACTGCCGTTTTTCGGCGGGGCTGGAAACAACTATGCGGCGCACGCAATTGCCGAAGCAGTGGCGCGCTGCCGGGCAGCCCCGGGCAGCCGCGCGCTGGTCGGCGCGAACGGCGGGATCATGAGCAAATATGCGGCAGCGGTATACTCAACCCAGCCGGCTGATTGGTCCGCTAGTCGCTGGTCCAGCTTGCCTAAGGGTGAAGGGGCATTTCGAGTGCTCGATCAATTCGACGGCGAGGCAATAATCGAGACATTCACGATTCAACCCGGCAAAGCGGGCGAAGTTGCAACCGTTGTCGGCCGAACTGGCGATGCGCGGTTCTGCGCCAACAGCACCGATCCGGGGATCTGCGCCGAACTGCGCAAGGGTAAAGCTGCAGGGCGGCCGATCCGGGTGGAGGAGTCCGAAGAGGCGCTTAACCGCTTCTGGTTTATTTAATGCATC
>JAYTIS010000229.1:0-10368 GCA_043731725.1 Novosphingobium sp. | reverse complement strand
TGAAACCGGGGGACACGTCCGCTGCCTGGCCCAGCGTTAGTTCGGCTTTGTGATCGACTACGCCCTGCGGCCCGACCGCGCGAAAGACATTGAAGCGGTCCTTGGCGACGCTCGATCTTTGCCGGGCAATTCCGTGTCCGACCAGAAATGTCATCGGCACCGGCGTTCCCGGCGAGGTCCAGAACCGCACCGGCTGGAGCCAGAAGTCGTGCGCAGCGAGCGGGGCCGAAGCCAGCGCGGCGGCGGCCGCGGCAACACCCCAGAACCATTTTCGCATCGCCGTGTTCTCCATGTGATCGCTGCTGGCACTACCGCAACCGCGCTCGGTCCGGCGCTGTCAACCACAGTAACGGTTTGCGCCGGGATGCAGACTGACTTTCGCAAAATAGCACCATTACAATGGATTGCAGCACCGCGCGCGCACTGGTTGCAGATTTGAATCCTGTCATGTTGAAGGTTCAACAAGCCAAAAGGAGCTCAGGAATGTCGAAATTATTGCGCAGCAGGGTGGCGACAGGACTGGTCCTAGTTGCTTTAGCGGGACCTGTTATGGGTTCAAGCCATCGCGAGGCGCCGGGCATTACCGAGATGCCCAAGGTCGATAATACCGACGTCTATGCCTTCCGCAGCTATGAGCCCGGCCGCGAAGGGTATGTGACCCTGATCGCCAATTTCCAGCCCGGCGAAGGCCCGGGCGACGGACCCAATTATTACACGATGGATCCCGATGCGATTTATGAAATCCATATCGACAACACCGGCGATGCGGTTGAGGATCTGACGTACCAGTTCAAGTTCACCAACACGCTCAAGGGAGATACCGGCAAGACCGTGACGGTCGGCGGCAAGACGCTGCCGATCCCGCTGCGCCAGATTGGCCCGATCGCCAACGCAAACGATCCCAATCTGGGTGAAGACGAAACTTACACGGTAACTCAGATAACCAGCCCTGCTCCCGCTACCCGCCGTACCGGTTCGCGGGCAGCACTAACCAGTTCGAGCGGGGGGATATTCTACAAGCCGTTCGACAACGCTGGTAACAAGAGCGTTCCAAACTACCCCGCTTACGCCAATAAGTTCATCAACACTGTCAGCATCCCCGGCTGCGCGACATCAGGCCGGGTGTTTGCTGGCCAGCGCGCTGAATATTTCGCGGTGAACTTAGGTCCGATCTTCGATCTGGTGAATTTCGTTCCGATCGAGGGCGATAATGATCCGATTTATGGCAACGGCTCACCGTTCCCTGGCGGCATCACGCAAAGCCAGGATAACCAGGAACTGATTGGCAAGAAGAACGTCACGTCACTGGCGTTGGAAATTCCGATCGCCTGCCTGACTGGCACCGGCAACGGCAATATTGGGGTCTGGTCAACCGCCAGCCTGCCCCAAGCCAAGCTCAACAAGCCCAACCCGACTTACAAGTCGCCCGCGCTTTATGGCGGCGCTTACACGCAAGTCTCGCGCTTGGGCAATCCGCTGGTCAATGAAGTGGTGATCGGCATTCCGCAGAAGGATTTGTTCAACGCGGCCAAGCCAACGCAAGACGGGGCTTTGGCCGACTATGTCACTAACCCCACCTTCCCGGCCTTGCTCGATGTCCTGTTTCGCGCCGCGGTTAATTCAACTTTGGGCACCAGCTTCACCAATCTGGCACCGACCAACTTCCCGCGCACCGACCTGGTTGCGGCTTTCTTGACCGGACTCGCTCCGCTAAATCAGCTGAAGACCGTGACCGCCTCGGAAATGTTGCGGCTCAATACGACGATCACCGCGACCCCGCAGGCCAGCCAGAACCCACTGGGCGTGATCGGCGACGATCTGGGCGGGTTCCCGAATGGTCGCCGGCCTGGCGACGATGTGGTCGACATTGTCTTGCGCGTGGCCATGGGTCGGCTGTGCCATCCGGTGCCGATTGCCGGCAAGCCAACCGATCTGGGTCTGTGCAAGCCGTCTGATGCCCCGACCGGGATGGTCGCCTACACCGATGGTGCACCAAGTTCGGCCAAAAATATCTTGGGCGTCTTCCCTTACCTTAATCCGCCGCTTCGCGGGGCACCGCGCCCGCAGACGCAGCCTTGATCGGAGGATAGACGATGAAGCGCAAAACCCAGCTGCTGCTGCAAGCCAGCGCAGTCAGCATGCTCGCGACCGGTTTGGCGGCGTGCGGTGGCGGTAACTCTACGCCGACACCCACGCCAGGCCAGACTGCGGCTGCCCGGCAGGAAGATCAGTTCGGTATTGCCTTTGGCAACGATTTTCGAGCCGATCCCAATAGCGAGCCAGCGCAAGTCGCCGACGGCGATCTGGTAGCGATATCGCTCACAACCGAACCGGTGACGATCAATTAGGTAAGCGCCCGGCCGGGTCCATGTTTGGCCCCGGCCGGGCTCTTGCTACCTGATGAGGGACCTAGCAAATACGGAAGAATCATTGCCCGGTCTGGAAAACTTTGCAACAAACTGCCGTGGTCGCTGCTGCGGGGCCAAATGGCTGACGGTATTGCCTGCCCAGGTTAGGGATGTTTGCATAATGCGCACGGTTTTGCTCGCTGCATCCTTGCTTGCGTCAGCCGCGGCGCCGGCTCAGGCGCAAGTCATCGAAATTGCTGACGACGGCAGCGCGCAGGTGTTCAGCGGCGGCAGCAGCAGCGCGGGGCCCGCTGGCCAATATTCGCGCGCGCGCGGCGGTTCGTTCAATGTTGCTGAGAGCTTGGACCGGGCCGCGCATGATCACGGCCTCGATCCACGCTTGCTCCGCGCCGTTGCTTGGCAAGAATCGCGCGGGAGCAATTCCGCGGTCAGTGACAAGGGCGCGCTGGGCATTATGCAGCTGATGCCGGGCACTGCCGCTGCCTTGGGCGTAGATCCCAGCGATCCCGACGCGAACATAACCGGCGGTGCTACTTATCTGGCGCTGCAGATGGCGAAATTCGGCTCGGTAGAATTGGCGCTGGCGGCCTACAACGCTGGTCCGGGTGCAGTTATTAGATACGGCGGCGTGCCGCCTTACCGTGAGACACGCAGCTATGTTTCCACTATCATGCAGCGTTGGAATGGTAGCGCAGCGGAGCTAGCACCTGGTCGTGTCGGCGGAACCCTTGCCAATCCACCAGTGAAGCCAAAATCGGGGCGGCGCGTATCTGCGTTGCCGATCCTGCTTATCGAGGTAGAGACTGAATGATCCGCAAATTCACCGCGCTTGCCCTGCTGGTTTCAGCCAGCCCGGCACTGGCGCAATATGCCGCACCCGATCCTGCCGGTTCGGGCGCAATCGGCGGAGCGGTCGAATGGCTGCAAGGGACGATGCTGGGCAATGTCGCCACGGCGATCGCGGTGATGGCAGTCGCCGCGGTGGGCTTCATGATGCTGACCGGGCGGATCAACTGGCGCTATGGCGCAACCGTGGTGATGGGTTTGTTCATCGTGTTTGGCGCGGCCTCGATTGTCGCGGGCATCAGGTCCACGGCCGGCGGGGGTTAGCCCGTGGCCGATCCGCTATTCCGAGCTTTGGCGCGGCCGCAGATGGTGGCCGGCGTGACCTATCCGTTTTTTGTGCTCAATGCGATTGTCGCGGTTGAGCTGTTTCTGATTTTCAAGACCCCGTTCGCACTGCTGCCGTCTTTGCTGCTGCACGGCGTAGGGTTTGCCGCGCATCTGCGCGATGTACACATCATGTCGCTGTGGCTCACGCGCTTGCGCCGCACCCCGCGGGTCAAGAACTACAGTCTGCGAGGCGCCAATGTCTATTGCCCGTAATCGGGCCGCGCAGCGTGAAACCCCTGCTGGAATTCACCTGCCCTACATCGCCCAAATTGACGACCATACGATCCTGACTCGTGAAGGGCAGTTGCTGCAGGTTATTGCGCTGGCCGGATTGCCGTTCGAGACCATTGCACGCGCGGAACTTGAGGCGCGGCTCGCGAACCGCGATGCCATGCTGCAAGGGATTGGCTCGTCGCGCGTTGCCTTGGTGCACCATGTCGTGCGGCGCGAGGTTTCGGCGCAGATATCGGGCGAATTTGGCGATCCGTTCAGCGCCGAGCTTGACCGGGAATGGAATGACCGGCTGGCCAGCCGGCGGCTCTATGTCAACGATCTCTATCTGACCATAATGCTGCGCCCGCTGCGCGGCCGTGCCGGCTGGGCTGAGCGGCTGCTCGGGCTGGCGGCGGGGGCGAGCAAACTGCAGGATGATTACGGCGCCGATCTGCGGCTGCTGGCGCAAGTACGCGAACCGCTCATGGCCACGCTCGAGGCTTACGGCCCGCAGCTGCTGAGCGCCTACGACGCCCCGCGCGGCCTCGCCTCCGAACTACTGGAATTCCTCGCCAATCTCTACAACGGCAGCGGCGGTCCGATGCTGCTGCCGCTGGGCGACCTTGGCCATGCGATTGCGCGGCGCTCGGTCGCGTTCGGCGCCGATGCCATCGAACTGGGGCCGGTTGACGGCGGACCGTCCGAATTTGCCGCGATCCTCTCGGCCAAAGACTATCCGGCGCTAACCACCGCCGGGATGCTCGACGATATTTACCGCCTGCCGTTCCCGATGGTGGTGACGCAAAGCTTTGCCATGGTTGACCAGGGCGTCGCGCAGCAGCGGATGGATCTGGCAATCCGGAGGATGCGCGCAGCGGACAATGCCGCGGTATCGCTGCGCAGCGAGCTCGCCGCCGCCAAAGACAACGTTGCGGCGGGGCGCGCCGGATTTGGCGAGCATCACCTGTCGATCATGGTCCGTGCGGATTCGATTGCGGCGCTCGACGAAGCCGCGGGCGAAGTGCAGGCGGCTCTGGCCGAAAGCGGCTTTGGCGTGGTGCGTGAGGAGCTTGGGCTTGAGGCCGCGTTCTGGGCGCAGTTCCCAGGCAATTTCAGCTACATCGCCCGGCGTGCGCTAGTTTCCACCGCCAATTTTGCGGGCTTTGCCAGCGCGCACAATTTCCCCATCGGCCAAGCCACCGGCAATTTCTGGGGCGATGCGGTGACCCTGTTTGAGACCACCGCCGCGGGGCCCTATTTCTTTAACTTCCATCGCGGCGATCTGGGCAATTTCACGGTGATCGGGCCCTCAGGTTCCGGCAAAACCGTAGTGCTGGCGTTCCTGCTGGCGCAGGCCAGGCGCTTCGATCCGCGCATCGTGTTTTTCGACAAGGACCGCGGGGGAGAGATTTTCCTACGCGCGATCGGCGGCACTTACGACGCGCTGCGCCCGGGCGAGGCTACGGGCATGAACCCGCTGGCGCTGCCCGATAATCCGGTCAACCGCCGCTTTCTGGCCGATTGGCTGGCGCGGCTGGCGGTGGGCGACGGCGCGCCGCTCGGGGTTGAGGAATTGGCTTGGATCGGTGAGGCGATTGATGCCGCGATGTCGGGCCCGGCTGAGCTGCGGCGGCTGCGCCATGTGGCCGAGCTGTTCCGTGGACGAAGCCGGGCCTCGGCCGGCGATCTGGCGGCGCGGCTGGCGCCGTGGCATTCAGCCGGCGAGTTCGCCTGGCTGTTCGATAACGCCGAAGACAAGCTCGATCTGCAAGCCGCCACACTGGGCTTCGACATGACCGCGATCCTAGATCAGCCGGCCTTGCGCGCGCCGACGATGCTTTATCTGTTTCACCGGGTCGAAGAACGGCTCGACGGGCGCCCGACGATCATTGTCGTCGATGAAGGCTGGAAGGCGCTCGACGACGAGGTGTTTGTGGCGCGGATCCGGGATTGGGAAAAGACCATCCGCAAGCGCGGCGGGATTGTTGGCTTTGCCACCCAGTCGGCTTCGGACGCGCTGGAAAGCCGGATTGCTAGCGCCATCATCGAGCAGGCCGGGACGCAGATCTTCATGCCGAATTCGAGCGCACAGGCCGATGACTACATTGGCGGCTTTGGCATGACCGAAGACGAGTTCGCCATCGTCAAGACCATGCCCGAAGGCGCCCGCGCGTTTCTGGTCAAGCACGGCAGCGACAGCGTGGTCGTGCGGCTCAACCTCGCCTCGCAGCCTGAACTGCTGACCGTGCTGTCGGGGCGCGAAAAGACCGTCCGGTTGCTCGACAAGCTGCGCGCAGAGCTGGGCGATGACCCCGCGATCTGGCTGCCCAGACTGGTCGCGGCGGCATGAGCACCGACGCCTGCGCCCTCCCTGAACATCCCGGCTTGGTCACCGGGCTGCTGGCCGACACCGATTGCCAGGCATTCGGGCTGGTTGAGCGCGGCTATGCGGCACTATCCGCGCCGGGCAGCGCCACCGCCACCACCATCACCAGCCTGATGGTGATTGCTGTGGCCTTTTTTGGGTACCAGCTGATGCTCGGGCGCGGGCTGCGGCTGGCCGATCTCACCGGGCTCGCGTTGCGGCTGGGGGTGGTGATCATGCTGGCGGCGTCGTGGTCGACGTTGCAGGGCGCGGCTTACGATACGCTGGCGCGGGCACCCACTCGGGTCGCCGATCAGATGATTACCGCGCTCAACGTACCGCCGCCATTGGAAGGCGTGCAGACCGCGCTCGACAAGATCGAAGCCGCCAGCATCGGTTGGCGGCAGCGCGCTGGGATCGCCTCACCGCTGGTCGGCGGACCACCAACCACCGCGATGACGCTGAACCTGGCCGCATTTATGCTGACGATGACCACGGCCGGGCTGCTGGTCATCTCGCGCGTTGTGCTCGCGTTGTTACTGGCGCTGACCCCGGTGCTGGCGGGGTTCCTGTTGTTCAACGCCACGCGCGGCCTGCTTGAAGGCTGGCTGCGCGCGCTGCTGGCCGCCGCGCTGGTTCCGGTTGGCGTTCTCACCCTGACCGCGGTGGAGCTGGCGATCATCACGCCGATGCTCGACCGCATTCTCGCGCAGGAAGCGGGCGGTAATTATCTGGCCGAATCGGTCACACCGCTGGGCTTGGTCACGCTGGTTTTCACCGCCGCGATCATCGCCTCTTTGGCCGCGCTGCGCTCGATTGCCAACGGCATCCGGCTCGCGCGGACGCCCGCCGCAGCGCAGCGCGATCCGCTTCCGGGCACGGTGCCGATTGCGCTGGCGGCCGAGCGGTCTCACCTCGAATTGCTGCAAATCGCGGCTCAGCCCGCAGTGGTGCATGCGCTTGAGCGGTCTGAGCGCCGCGAAACGCCTGGCCGCGCCGCCTCGTTCCGCGCAGATAGCGAAGTGGCGCGTAGTTTGGCCCCGAGTCAAAGCGTCGGCGTTGGAAATCGAGCTGTGCCAGCTGGTGCTGCTCCACGCGAAACGGGCTCGACTGGCCTTGCCCCGCTCCGCCCGCAACTTCGTACCCGCGCCTCGCGCGCAGCCAAGCGTAGAGATCGATGACAGACCACGAACCATATTATGCCGCAGCGCTGAGCTGGGCCGATGAGCGCGTTGTAGCCGAACGGAGGATGCGCCGGTTCGCCTGGATTGTGGCGGGGGTCGCCGGCGCGATCGCGCTGCTACTGGCGATTGCCATGCTGCTGCTGGTGCCGCTGAAGTCGGTGCAGCCCTATGTCGTTACGGTCGATCGCCAAACCGGCGCGGTGGAGATGGCGACGACCGTGCAGGACGGCAAGCTGAGCGAAAACGAGGCGGTGATCCAAAGCGAGCTGGCCAATTATGTTCGCACCCGCGAAACTTTCGATGCCACCGATCTGGCTTCCGCTTATCGCCGGGTGCAGTTGCATTCGTCGGGTCCTGTGCGCACGGCCTATATTGCCGAAATGGCGGCAGGTAATCCCAACAGCCCGCTGCGGCTGCTGTCGCCGGGCGATACGGTCAAGGTGAAGATCAAAAGCGTGTCATTGCTTGCCGCCGGTTCTGGACTGGTGCGCTATGACACCGAACGCAGTTCCGCCGATGGCCGGATTATCGATACGCGGGCCTACGTCAGCGCGATCGCGTTCGGCTTTAACGGGCGTCCGCTGCGGCTGGAGGATCGCTTCGACAATCCGCTGGGCTTCGTCGTTACCCGCTATCGCCGCGATGCTGAAGGCGTGACTCAGTGAAACCCGCGCTGCTTCTCGCGGTGTTGCTGCTGGAAGTGTCGGCCCGGCGCCCGATCCGCGAGGTTGACACAGGCGCGCATGTCCAGACGATTTTTTACAACCCTGATGCTGTGATTACGCTGACCGGGGCGGTCGGCTGGCAGATGATGATCGAGTTCGGCGAGGACGAGCGGATCGAGAACGTCGCGATTGGCGATGCGGCCGCCTGGCAGGTCACGCCCAACAAGCGGGCCCGGATGCTGTTCGTCAAACCGCTGAGCCGCAAGGCCAGCACTAATATGACCGTGATCACCTCGCTGCGTCATTACTCTTTCAATCTTGGGGTTGGACCGCGCCAAGCCCGAACGCCTTGGATTGTGCGGTTTGACTATCCCGCGCTGCCACCCGCACCGGTACCTCCCCCGCCGCCGCCCCCGCCGCCGATCAAACTCAATTTTGGCTATGCCATGGCGGGCGACACCGGCCTGTTACCGAGCCGGGTGTGGGATGACGGGCATCAAACCTATTTCGAATTCGGCGAAGAAACCGCGATGCCGGCAATCTTCGCCGGCGGGCCGGGTAAAGACGAGACCCTGGTCAATTTCTCAGTCCGCGGCCGGGTTATTGTCGTCCAGCAGCGCGCCCCGCGTTTCACGCTGCGCTCGGGCAAGCGCACCGCCACCATCAGCAAGCAGCCATAGGAAGCGCCATGTCTGACACCCCGCCCGTCCGCCGACCGCAAGTAGCTGGGATCGCCGCGCGCCGCGCTAAGCTGCCGCTGGCGCTTGGACTGCTGGTGCTGGGCAGCGCCGTATTCGCCAAGATGATTGACAGCCGGGCGGATAGTGAAGCTTCGGCGCTGGCGCTGCCGCCGCTCAAGTTTCGCACGATTGCCGCGCCGATCCCGCAGGCCGCGCCGGCCGCCGCCGTGGTGGCTGCGCCGTTTGTGGCCCAGCCCATGCCGACGGCGGTCAGTTCCAGACCGGGCGCGGCGACTTATACCACGCCGGTTAGGCTAGTTCCGTCCAGCAGTACCTTTCCGCGCCCGCCCGAAAGTGACAAGTTTGGCGGGCAAGCGCTATTATTCGATTTCTACGCTGGCCGCACAGCTCCGGCTAGCGGCCGCGGCTCGGCGCGGATGGGACAAGAGGCCGGAACCGGACTTCCCGCTACACCCTATTCGGCGCGCTCGACCACCGGCTATGATCCGGCCGGCGATGCGATCAATGCCGCGGGGCCGCCACCCGTTGGCGGAGGCGCCACCGCAGTCGGCGCGGGCGCGCTGGGCGCTGTGCCGCAAGGCAACGCCAACGAGCGCTTTGCTGACCGCGTTGGCGGCAAGCAGGCCGAAATGGTCCAGGCCCAACAAATGGGCAACCTTGACCGGCTGATCCCACAAGGCGCGATTGTCGGCGCGGTGATGGAAACCGCGCTCAACTCCGACTTACCGGGCTATGCCCGGGCACTGGTGACCAAGGACGTGCTGTCGTTCGATGGCTCATCGGTGCTGATCCCGGCTGGAAGCCGGGTGATCGGTGAGTACAATTCGGGCGTTGCGCAGGGTGCCAGCCGTATTTTCATTATCTGGAGCCGGTTGATCCGTCCTGACGGCGTGTCGATCTCGCTCGGCTCGCCAGCGGTTGACGAACTGGGACGCGGTGGGCTGAACGGCAAGGTTAACCGCCACTTCCTCCAGCGGTTTGGCGGCGCTATCCTGCTCTCGGTCTTGACCGGTGGGATCAGCGCGCTCACCGCCTCGCTCTCGCGCGGTTCGGCGGTGGTGGTTTCAACCAGCAGCGAGGCCACCAACCTGGCCGGACAAGCGCTGAAAGGAACCGATATTCCGCCGACAATCAAAACTCAGCAAGGTGCGCTGGTGCTGATCTTCGTTGCGCGCGATCTTGATTTCACCGCCGTCGGTCCGGCGCGCAAATGACCGCGCAAGCGCAGGTGTTTCTCGGCGCGTTTCTCGCACCGCTCGAAGAGGCGCTGCGGCGCAGCGACGTTACTGATCTCTACATCAACCGGCCGGGCGAATTGTGGCTGGAAACCAGCGCCGGGATCGAACGGCACGACAATCCCCAGCTTGACGATGCGGCGCTGTGGCGGCTGTCACGCCAGATTGCAGCGGCGTCTGACCAAGGGATCAGCCGCGAGCACCCGCTGCTCGCTGCCACCCTGCCGGGCGGGGCCCGCGTCCAGGTCTGCGCGCCGCCAGCAACGCGCGGGCATGTCGTGGTAGCTATCCGCAAACATGTGCTGCCCGATCTCACCTTGAACGATTACCTTGCCGCCGGGGCCTTTGCCCGGGTCGGCGATGCGGCGCTCGCCCAGCATGCGGTCGATCTGGCACTCGCCGCGCAATTGGCTTCGGGTGACGTGGCCGGCTTTTTGAGAGGCGCGGTAATCGCGCGCAAATC
>JAYTIS010000228.1:0-1583 GCA_043731725.1 Novosphingobium sp. | reverse complement strand
CAGCCGCCCGCATGGCTGGTGCCCGAAGTGGCATTGGCGTTCAATCTGGGGCTTGAGCAAACCCGCGTGGCGGCGACGCTCAAGGTCAGGCGCAACGGCGAGAGCCAGACCTTGCGCCTGAACGGCGACGGCCTCAGCCCCGCGGCAGTCCTGGTCGATGGCCAGCCGGTCAACCACTGGCGCATGGATGGTTACGACCTGCTGATCGAACTGCCCGGCGATGCTCACGAGGTTAGTGTCACGACTGAGATCGAACCTGCGCGCAACACCCAGCTGATGGGGCTCTATGGCTCGAACGGCATGCTCTGCACCCAGTGCGAGGCCGAGGGGTTCCGCCGCATCACCTTCTTCCCCGATCGGCCCGATGTGCTGTCGGTCTACTCGGTGCTGATGGAAGGCGATAAGGCAGCCTTTCCGGTGCTGCTCTCCAACGGCAACTGCACCGCCACAGGCGCAGGCGAAGGCGGCGCGCACTGGGCCGAATGGCACGATCCCTGGCCCAAGCCGAGCTACCTGTTCGCGCTGGTCGTGGGTAATTTGGTTGCTAACCACGATAGCTTCACCACGATGTCGGGCCGCACGGTCGATCTCAATATCTGGGTTCGCGATGGCGATCAGGACCGCACCCATCATGCGATGGAGGCGCTCAAAGCCTCGATGAAGTGGGACGAGGAGACCTTCGGGCGTGAATATGACCTCGACCTGTTCAACATCGTCGCGGTTAGCGATTTCAACATGGGGGCGATGGAGAACAAGGGGCTCAACGTCTTCAACACCCGCTACATCCTCGCCGATCCCGAAACCGCAACCGATGGCGACTATGACGGGATCGAGGGCGTGGTCGCACACGAATACTTCCACAACTGGTCGGGCAATCGGGTGACCTGCCGCGACTGGTTTCAGCTAAGCCTCAAGGAAGGCTTCACCGTGCTGCGCGACCAGTTGTTCAGCCAGCACATGGGCAGCGCCAGCGTCAAACGGATCGAGGACGTGCGGATGCTGCGCGCCGCCCAGTTCCCGGAAGATTCGGGGCCATTGGCGCACCCGATCCGGCCCGACAGCTATCAGGAGATCTCCAACTTCTACACCGCCACGATCTACAACAAGGGCGCCGAGGTGATCCGCATGATGCGGACCATGGCGGGCGAGCAGCGGTTCCGCGCCGGGACCGACCTGTATTTTGACCGCCACGACGGCGAAGCGGCAACCTGCGAAGATTTTGTTGCGGCGATCGAGGCTGGGGCGGGGCTCGACCTTACCCAGTTCCGCCTGTGGTACAGTCAGGCCGGGACTCCCAAGGTGACCGCGACACTAACGCATGAAGACGATATCGCGACCTTGACCCTTACCCAGGCGGTGCCCGACACCCCGGGGCAAGCGGGCAAGCAGCCAATGGTGATTCCGTTGCGGCTCGCCCTGTTCGATCGCGCGAGCGGCCAGCATCGGGGCGAACAGCTCGTCGTGCTTGACCGCGCCGAGATGCAGTTCGCCTTTCCCGGCTTTGCCGCCCGCCCGGTGCTCTCTTTGAACCGCGGCTTCTCCGCTCCGGTGCAGATCGGCAGCGATATCAGCGCCAGCGATCT
>JAYTIS010000227.1:0-2440 GCA_043731725.1 Novosphingobium sp. | reverse complement strand
ATCGGCTCCCGGGCTGCAGCGGCGTTACGCGCCGGGCAGTTCGGGGGCGGGCATGGTCATCTGGTAATGCACTCCGCCGGGCGTGTATTCCATTTTGAGGTCGCCGCCGGTGGTGCCAGCCAGGCCGCGTCTGATCAGGTTTGAACCGAAGCCCTTTTTGGGCGGTGCGGTGGTGGACAGATTGCAGCCAGTCTCGCGCCAATCGAACTGAAAGGTGCGTGCGGCGCCCTCACCGTGGTAGCCCCAGGTGATCGCGATCCGCCCCTGATCGACCGCGAGCGCGCCGTATTTTACCGCGTTGGTGCACAGCTCGTGGATGGTCAGCACCCGGTTGTGCGCTTGCGCGGGCGAGACCGGAACGTCGGGTCCGGTGACTGTGATACGGTCGGCAAAGGCGGTGAAGCCCTGCAGCGCAGCCGCGACCACGGCACCCAGAGTCGGGGCGTGCTGGTGCTCGCGACTGATCAGATCCTGCGCGCGGCCCAGCGCCGTGAGCCGTTCGTTGAACACTTCAAGCTGGTCTGCGGCGGCGATGTTATCGCGGAACGTCAGCTTCGCCACCGCCTGGATCATGGTCATCGAATTCTTGATCCGATGATTGAGTTCGCCCACCAGCAGCGTCAGCCGTTCCGCGGTTTGCAACCGCTCGATCACCCGGCCGAGTTGATCGCCCAGCGCGCGGCCAAACAGCAGCAGGGCCTCGTCGGGCGGCTGCGGTGAGGCAGAGAAGAACTCCAGAACGGCGGTGATCTGTCCGTGAGTCTTGAGCGGAAAGGCAAAAGCACCGTGAAAATCGCACGCTGAACGGGTGAATTCGGGCGCCGTGACAATATCCTCCAGCCACAGCGGCTGGCCGGTGGCGAGTACGTGCCCGGGCAGGCCTTGGCCGCTGGGCAGCGACAGGCCGGTGGTCTGCTGCTTCATCGCTAGCGCGATATCGGGGGTGGTTTCGTGCCAGATCGATGAGGCATGGAGCACCGCGCGGTTGTTGTCGTCGACCAGAAAGGCGTGGCCGGCATCCCAGCCGGTCATCTCACAGATGGCCTTCAGCACCATCCGCAGCGCATCGTCGAAGCTGTCCGCCTCGGCCGACATCTGCGTAATTTCGAGCAGCCGCTGGTTTTGCGTGAGCTTTTGTTCGAGCAACTGTTCGGCCCGGCGCCGATCACTAATGTCGCGCATGAGTCCAATGAAATAGGTGCCGCCGCTGATGCTGCGCCGGGTGATCGACAGCTCGACCGGTATCTCCGTGCCATCGCTGCGCAAGGCGGGCAGTTCGATCCGCTTGTTCAGCACATGCGGACTGCCCCCGGCAATCACGCGGCGCATCCCCTGCTCGTGCGCCTCACGATATTGCGGGGGAATGATCAGTTCGGCCAGCATGCGCCCATGAGCATGTTCCAACGGCCACCCGAAGGTTTCTTCGGCGACGCTGTTCCACCCCGCGACCCGGCCGTCATCAGCCAGCACAATCACCGCGTCGATCAGGCTATCGAGGAACGGGATCAATTCGCCGGGGAGATGCACAGTGCTTGAAGGCTCCATTGCACAATCATCACATGGTCGATTGGAAATGTCCATTCGCGGCGATTTGCTGACGATGATCGAATGCCTGGAGTGGCGGGTACCCTATCGAGGTTTGCCGGGCGGGCGCCGAACTCAGCCACGTGCTGTGCTGGCGCGGGCGACTAGCCGCACCGGAACACGGCATTCGCTGTGGGCCTCGCCGGCCACGCTGGCCAGCAGCTTGTCAACCAGCATGGCTCCGGCGGCGGCGAAATCGGGCTCGATCGTGCTGAGCGGCGGCATGGCCTGCGCACCAGCGCGAATCCCATCAAAGCCGATCAACGCGGTGTCGTGCGGGACGCGCACCCCGGCCTCGCTCAGCGCTCGCAGCGCGCCCAGCGCGATCTCGTCGCAGACCGCGAACACCGCATCGAACGGTTTGCTGCTGGCGAGCAGTGCATCCACCGCGCGGCGGCCTTGCTCCTCGCGGGTTTGCCCGTCCGCGATCTCGACCAGCCACGGTTCGAGCCCGGCCCCGCGCACGGTTTCGGCATAACCGTCATAGCGCTCTTTGAATTGGCGCTGAAGCGAATCGAGCGAGGCGATACAGGCGATTTGCGTGCAGCCCGCAGCGAGCAGGTGCTGGGTCGCGAGGCCGGCGCCCTGGTGGTTGTCGCTGCGGATCCACTCGAGCTCGTCGTAAGGCGAGCCCCAGCAGACCCAGTGCATGCCGGCGCCGCCTTTGCTGGACTGGCCAAGCGCGCGGTAATAGTCCCAGGCGGCACTATTCTGGGTGGTGCCAATCACGATCAAACCGTCGGCTTTGCGCTGTTCTTCATAGCGGCCGGTCAGGTTGCCAGGGCTATCCTGAAAGCTGACCAGCGTTTCAAAGCCACGTGCCGAAGCGGCGGCGCAGATTGTGCCGAGCAGGGCG
>JAYTIS010000226.1:0-3201 GCA_043731725.1 Novosphingobium sp. | reverse complement strand
GATCGATCCCCCCACCACGCCGCGTTCGCCAATCGCGCCCAATCGGCCGTTGCTGCTGTTTTTCGTGTTGTTCATGGGATTGGGAGCGGGCGCTGCTGCAGCCTTTGCCTTGGGCCAGTTGCGTTCGACTTTCGCCACCACTGGGCGGCTTGAAAAGGCACTGGGGCTGCCGGTGCTGGGTGCCATCAGCCAGACGTTAACCGATGCCGGGCGGGCGATCCGCCGCAAACGGATGAAATACTTCTACGCCGCCAGCGGGGCGCTGGGCGGCTTGTTCGTCATCTTGTTGACGATCGAGTTCGTCCAACGCGGCATGGTGGCGTGAGGCTATCGTCATGACCGAACAGAGCAAAATCCCGTTGCCCGATGAGGGCCCCCAAGAGGAGCCTGAAGCTGGACCGTCCAAGCGCAAGAGCGCCACGCTGATTGAGCGAGTGGTTCGCAATTACGATCTGGTCAAATTTGCCCCGGCAGCGATCCCTGAAGGTTTGATACCGCCGGCCAGTGCCCGCCGCCGCTATCGCCGGGCCGACGAAGTGATCGAGGTTGTCGAAACCGTGACGATCAACGAGTCCGAGTTTACCGCAAGCCCTGCGCCTGAAGAGCAAGAAGTGGTTTTGGATGAAACAAGCAGGTCGGCGCCTGTCGTTGCTCCTACTGAAGCTGGTGGTTTGGTCCGGGAGCCCGCACCTGTGGTGTTCAAGGGCGAACACCATCCGCTCAATCGCCAACATCTGCGCGATCAAGGACTGATCGTGCCTGAAAGCACGGTTACGGCGGTGCTCGAAGAATTTCGCATCGTCAAACGCCAGTTGCTCCGCAATGCCGATCAATTGGCACAGCAAGGCATGGGCCCGGCGGCACAGCGCGTATTGATCTGCTCGCCGCATCCCGGCGAAGGCAAAAGCTTCACTTCTGTTAATCTCGCGCTGGCGATTGCCGCTGAGAAAGAATGCGAAGTGCTGCTGGTCGATGCGGATTTTGCCAAGCCATCGGTGCTTGCAATGCTGGGGCTGCCCGGTGGTCCGGGGTTGATGGACGCATTGGCCGATCCTGAGATCGATGCCGCAGATTGTGTGATCGGTACCGATGTGCCGGGGCTGTGGGTCCTGCCCGCGGGCAGCGCGACCACCTCAGACACCGAATACCTGTCAAGCTCGCGCACCCGCGATGTGTTCGACCGGCTGGTTCAGGGCGCGCCGCAGCGGTTCGTGATCTTCGATTCGCCCCCGGTGTTGGCCGCTTCGCCGGCGGCCGCGCTGGCCAAATATGTCGGGCAGGCGGTCGTCGTCGCGCGCTGTGACAAGACCGGCCAGGGCAGTCTTGAAGACGCGATCTCGCTGCTCTCGGCCTGTCCAAACATTCAGCTCATTTTGAATGCCGTCCATTTCAGCCCAAGCGGTCGCCGCTTCGGTTCGTACTATGGATATGGAGGCTGACCGTGAACCAGCGCATTCTAACCCCGCTGGCTGCTTTGGTTGCGGCTTTCACGTTAGGCGTTCCGGCAGCCGTTCAGGCGCAGTCGTTGCCCTATGGAGATGTTGGCGGACCCGGCGCTAGCAATGAGAGCGGCGGCGATGATGTTGCTGATGACAGCGACTCCCCGACTGATGGCGGCGCTCTGATCAAGCATACCGGTCGTCTCCGGATCACGCCCTATATCGAGGCGCAGCAAGTCGTGACTGCGGAACTTTCGCCAGGCAACGAGGTGCTTACCTATTCAACGCTCGCCGCCGGGATTGAAGCGAACTTGACTGGCCGCAATGCCGAGGCTGGAGTCGCAGTGCGCTATGAGCGCCGCATCGGCTGGGGTAGCAAAAAAATCAGCGATAGCGACGTCGTCAGCGGTGTGGCTCGGGCCAGTGTCGGGATTGTCCCGCATACACTGTTCATCGAGGGTGGCGCGACGGCTGCGCGGTTGAGCGTGCAGAACAACGGTTCGACCACGCCCGGGCTCGAATTCGGCAATTCAGCCGCGCAAGTCTACGGCGCCTATATCGGTCCGTCGATCAAGACGCAGCTGGGTGCGGTCGATGTCGAAGGGCATTACCGCTTCGGCTATAGCCGAGTGACCACACCCAATGCGCTGCCGGTGGCAGTGGGCCAAGTGCCGATTGACCTGTACGACGAAGGCACCGTGCACAACGCCTTGCTGCATTTTGGCACCCATGCTGGCACAGTCTTGCCGGTCGGGCTCGGGCTGGGTGCAGGCTGGATCCGCGAAGATGTATCCAATCTCGATCAGCGGATCGATGACAAGCATGTGCGCGGCGACGTGACCTTGCCGGTCGGGGGCGACTTGGCCTTGGTTGCCGGCGTCGGCTATGAAAAAGTCGAAGTGTCACAGCGCGATGCGCTGCTGGATCCCCTGACCGGATTGCCCTTAGTGAGTAGCAATGGCCGCTATATCACCGATCAAAGCCAGCCGCGCCAGATCGCCTATGAAAGCGAAGGGCTAATCTGGGACGCGGGCGTATTGTGGCGCCCCAGTCGCCGCACCGCGCTCGAAGCGCATGTCGGCAAGCGCTATGGCTCGACCACTTATTTCGGCAGTTTTGCCTATGCGCCCAATTCGCGCACCACGCTCAATGTCTCGGTTTATGACGGGATATCGGGCTTTGGTGGGCGGCTGAACCAGGCCCTGGCCGATCTGCCGACCCAGTTCGAAGGACTGCGCAATCCGCTGACTGGCGGGCTGAGCACCTGCGTCGCCGGTGTACCCAGCTTGACCGGTATCGGCGCAGGTGCATGCCTCAATGGCGCGCTCGGCTCGGTCCGTTCGGCGACCTTCCGCGGCCGCGGGATAATGGCCAGCCTAGGTCTCACCGGCCGCAACCTGCAATACGGCCTGGGCGCCGGTTATGATCGCCACACATTCATCGCCGCGCCGGGAACGGTGCTGGCGCTCGCCAACGGGGTGATTGACCAGAACTACTGGGTGGCTGCCTATCTGAATGGCCGGATCGACCGGAACTCGAGCTTTGGCACCAATGTCTGGGCCAACTGGTACCAAAGCGGAGACGCCTTGGCTGGTAACAGCAGCGCAATCGGCGCAACCGCAGCTTATTACCGCACGCTGGCCGACCATCTAACCGCGACTGCGGCCGTGGGGGTCACCGGGGTCAACCGCGAGGTGCTTGAGGATATCTGGACCGCCTCGGGGCTGGTCGGCCTGCGCTATTCATTCTGAGTCTGGAAAGG
>JAYTIS010000225.1:0-3754 GCA_043731725.1 Novosphingobium sp. | reverse complement strand
GACGAGCAACGTCTGCTGCGCGAATCTATGAATGCTTGGCTCAAACGCGCCAGTGCCGCGCAAGGCTTGCCTGAAGCCCTGTCGCTTTGGTCCGGTCTGAACGCAGAAGTTGGTGTGCTGGGGATCGGCACTTGTCAAACAATGGGCGGTACTGGGGGCGGTGCGGTTGAGATCATGCTCATCATGGAAGAGCTTGGTGCCGCTCTGGCAGTTGAGCCCTTTGTAGAGACAGTAGTTATAGCAACCTCGCTACTCCAAAAAGCCGGCGCGTTGGCTTGGGTCGCTGCCATCGGTCGAGGTGAGTTGATCGCCACTCTCGCATGGCTGGAGCCATCTAGCAGGCCGGATCCCCTACACATCTCGACCCGTGCAGTACGGACCGCTGGCGGGTGGCGAATCGATGGAAATAAGTCCGTAGTTGCGTGGGCGCAGGACGCTCATTTGCTTCTGGTTACCGCTCGCACAGGCGACTTCAAAGCCCCTTCGCTTTTCCTTATACCGCGAAATGAGAAGGGCGTCGCGCTTGCACCATATTCAACAATTGATGGGAGACCTGTCGCCGACGTCACCTTGAGTGGGGTAAGTGTCCCGAATGACGCTTTGCTCGGAACCGAAGGCGACGCCCTCTCTTCCTTGGAATGCACTCTCGATGAGGCGAGAGCGGCTCTTTGCGCCGAGGCGGTCGGGGTGCTTCGCGTACTGTTTGACACAACTGTCGCGTACTCGAAAGATCGTCGTCAGTTTGGTCACTCCATCGCAAGCTTCCAGGCGGTGCAGCACCGACTGGCCGATATGTTTCTCCAGGTAGAACTAGCTTCGGCCGCATCATTGCTGGCGACGCTCAGTTTAAGTAAGTCTCGGCCGCAGCGGATACAGGCTGTATCTGCCGCTAAAGCAACCATAGCGTCGGCTTGCCGGTTTGTAGGGCAGAACGCTATCCAGCTACACGGCGGAATGGGAATGAGTGCGGAGACGGCGATCACGCGTTATTTCAAACGAGCTACTGCTCTGGAATTCGAACTTGGCAGCCGCGATTATCACGTTGCTCGCCACAGGGCGGCGAGTGCAGGCGAACTTTAAATCATGCAGATTGTGGCGGCTTCGGTAAAATGAAATCTACGACTGACCGCTTCTACCCATTCAGTAATCAAACTAACCATAAGCGGACGCAGCAAACTTGTCACAAGGCGTCCTTTGCATCTGCATGCCATCGCCCCTTTCCAACTGTCGCTTGGCCATTATTAGCAAAGGGTGCGCTTTCAAGCCAAGCCGCAGAATGCGCGAACGGCGGAAATTGGGGGCAACGCAGTCCCACTTTCGCAATAACGGAAAGTGCACCAGCCGAACGATTCCACCGAGACGTATCAACACTACCATCCCAGACCTATCTGGCTTTCGACTGATCCGCCTGACCTGGTGGGCCACCGGGCAGCCCTCCCGCCTTGCGATCGACAAACTCGATGGTGGCCTTGCGGTCTTCGAGGATAAAACCTGTCTCGTCCTCCAGGTTGAGCAAGAGGCGCATCATGATCAGGCCTTCGCAGGGTGACTTCATGCTCTTATCGAACAGCTGCCGCGCGAGCGCATCGCGGCGGGTGTGGCGGACGCGCTTTCCGTTGATGATTGTGTTGACCTTTTCATCCACGATTTTCAGGGCGGTGCAGGCCATGCTGCTTTCCGTTCGCTTGCGACCCTTGCCGGCTGCAGCCTGGTTGCCTTTCTTGAAGCGGTGCTGCGGTGGCGGCTTGCCGTAACCCACATCATAGCTTCCTCGCTTGCTGTCGAACGGGTTCGCGTCCTCGAAGACCTCGCCTTCGTCGCCCCTCCGCTTCATTGGCGGTCTCCGCGTCGCAATTTTTAGGTGCTCCTCAGACCAGTGGTAAATTCCACTTGTGCAGATCGGCACCACTCCGCCTCCCGAAAATCCAAGCTAAGCGCCGCTTGCCCCGAACCGCGCGACCAGTTCGTGGCGTTCGGCGATGAACTGCTGGGTTACCAAGGTGACCGGCGCGGCGGCGCGCCAAGTGCGGCGGGTCACGGTCAGGCAGGCGTCGCCCGGTGCAATCCCCAGCGCCTGAGCGAGCGCGGGGCTGGCGGCAGTGGCTGTGATGCGGTTTTCCGCCTCGGTCCACGGGACATGTGCGAGCAGCCAAGTGCCGGGCGCGGTGGCGGCGAGGTCGGCGGTCAGGATGTCGGGGACCTGCGCGGTGCTGATCAGGCGGTGTTCGAACGCCAGCGGGGCCTGATCTGCGTAGTGTACGCCCTCGGTTTCAAGCACGCGACCGGGCATCTCGGGATTGTCCGATCGGCGCGCTGCACGGTGCAGGAGGCGCCACTCGTAAACTTGGCCGCGTGCCGCCACTTCGCGCGCCAGATCGGTGATCTCAAGCACCATCGATTGGGCGCGCGGCCGCGCCACGAAGGTTCCGGCGCGGCGCTTGCGGGTCACGAGGCCTGCCCCGGCGAGCGCGGACAGCGCCTTATTCACGGTCATCCGGGCGCAGCCATATTGCGCCATCAACGCCACCTCGCCCGGCACTTTGGTACCCGGCGGCCACGCGCCCGAAAGGATTTGCGCCTCGATCTCGCGGCGGATGCGCTCATTCAGCGGGAGCGCATTCATGCCAGCAGCCGGGCGAGTGTCGCCCGGTAGCGCGCGGTGATCGCCTCGCGGGACAAATGCCGTGCCCCCGTCACCACGCACTGGCCGCGTCGCCATACGCTGTCGATGCCCGCGCGCCCCGCAGCGAAGATCCAGCCGTCGAGCCAGTCGTCGCCACTCGCTCCCGTCAGCGAGGGATGGTGCGGGTCGAGCGTCAAAAAGTCGGCGCTGCGGCCGACTGCGATTTCCGATACTGCGCCCAGCGCCTGCGCACCGCCAGCCAAGGCGTCGCGCAGCAAATCGCCGCCGGTGCTGCCGCCGGGCGCTTTGGCGAACAGGTTGCGCGCTCGGCCCGATAAGCGTTGGCCGTATTCGAGCCAGCGCAGCTCCTCGGCGGCGTCGATCAACACATTCGAATCGCTACCGATCCCGAACCGTCCGCCCGCCGCGAGGTACGCGGGTGCGGGGAACAGCCCGTCGCCCAGATTGGCTTCGGTTATCGGGCACAGGCCCACCACCGCGCCGCTGGCGGCCAGCGCGGCGGACTCGGCTGGGGTGATGTGGGTGGCGTGGACCAGGCACCAGCGGCGATCAACCGGGGCATGATCGAGCAGCCACTGCACCGGTCGCGCGCCGCTCCACGCCACGCAATCGGCGACCTCGGCTTGCTGTTCGGCGATATGGATGTGCAGCGGTGCAACTGGATCGAGCGCGATCAGTTCGGACAATTGCTCGGGCGTGACTGCGCGCAACGAATGCGGGGCGAGGCCGAGCACAGCGTCGGGCAGCGCCGCCAGCGCCGCGCCACTGGCCGCATGGATCTGCGCAAATAGGTCGAGATCGCAGACGAAGCGGCGCTGGCCTTGCCCAGGGGCCTGCCCGCCAAACCCCGCGTGGGCATAAATCACCGGCAGCAGGGTCAACGCGATCCCGGTTTCGGCAGCGGCTGCGGCCAGTGCTTCGGCCATCGGTGCCCCCGCATATGGAACGCCAGCGGGATCGTGATGCAGATAGTGAAACTCGCCCACGCGGGTGAAACCGCTCTCAAGCATTTCGGCATAGGCCATTGCGGCGATAGCCAGCAGGTCATCCGGGCCGATCCGATCGACGAACCGGTACATCGCCTCGCGCCAGGTCCAGAAGCTGTCACAG
>JAYTIS010000224.1:0-8208 GCA_043731725.1 Novosphingobium sp. | reverse complement strand
TCTGCTGGTCCATGGTTCGATTACAATCGACCCGGCAGCGCACCAAATCCGTGTTGGCGGTCAACCGGTGCCGATGCGCCCGAATGAATTCCGTTTGCTGGTTCACTTTATGGAACACCCCGACCAGGTGCTCAGCCGCACCGCGCTGATCGATCGGCTGGGCAAGGCCGATGACGCGCTTGATGAGCGCACGGTCGATGTATGGGTGGCCGTTTGCGACGCTCGCTCGCCGCGTACGGTGCGCCCGACCTGCTGCGTACCGTTCGCGCGCTGGGCTATGTGATGGATTCGGTGGAGAGCTGAGCGCGCAGACGCTTGCGTGCTTGAAACCACCGACAACCAGCGCCATAGGCCCGGGCACGTGCTTCCAGCGAAAGGCCCGCCCGATGAAAGTCCGCGTATTTGTCAGCCTCAAGCCCGGGGTGCTCGATCCGCAAGGTCGGGCGATCCACCATGCCATCGAGGGACTTGGCATCAATGGCGTGCAAGATGTTCGGGCTGGCAAGATGATTGAGCTCGATGTCGATGCCAGCGTATCGGACAGCGATCTGGACACCATGTGCAAGCAGTTGCTCGCCAATATGGTGATCGAGAACTACCGGTTCGAGAGGATTACCACGAAGGAGCCAGAGTGATGCCCGCCTTCCGCTCAGCTGTCATCACCTTCCCCGGCTCGAACTGTGACCGCGATTTGACGGTCGCCCTTGAACAGGTCTGCGGCGGTGAAGTGCTGCGGGTTTGGCACGGCGACGCGGTGTTGCCCGATGGGCTCGACTTCATCGCGCTGCCAGGCGGATTTTCGTACGGTGACTACTTGCGCTCCGGTGCGATGGCAGCACGCAGCCCGGTGATGCAGGCGGTGGTGGATGCAGCGCACCGGGGTATCCCGGTGTTGGGAATATGCAATGGCTTTCAAATGCTCACCGAAGCGGGCCTTCTGCCTGGCGCGTTACTGCGCAATGCCGGGATGAATTTCGTCTGCCGTGCAGTCGCGTTGACGGTTGAAAACAGCCAGAGCTTGTTTACCGCCGGCTACTGCAAAGGCCAACAGATCACCATTCCCGTGGCGCACCACGATGGTAATTTCTTTGCGGATACCGCCACGCTCGACCGCCTAGAGGGCGAAGGCCGCGTGGCGTTTCGTTACGCCGAGCAAGTCAACGGCTCGGCCCGTCAAATCGCCGGGGTGCTCAATGATACCGGCAATGTTCTGGGGATGATGCCGCACCCTGAACGTATGATCGAGGACGCACACGGCGGTACCGACGGCAAAGCTTTGTTCGAAAGCGTGATCAAGGGGCTGGTCGCCGCGTGATCCGCGGACTTAGAAAGCGTTGACGCGGCGTAAGTTGCCTTCGCTGAACAATGCGCGCGCCTCGGCGGCAGGCATAGGTCGGCCGAAATAGTATCCTTGAATCTTGCGGCAACCCAGCGCACGGATGGTTTCCAATTCGCGCTCAGTTTCTACGCCTTCGGCGGTAGTCGACATTTCCAGGCTCTCGGCCATGGCCACCACGGCCCGGATTATCGCTAGGCTTTCTGGGCTGCCAGTTGCAGCGCCTTGCACAAAGCTGCGATCCACTTTGATCGTCGAAAACCGCAGGTTGCGAATGTAAGCTAGCGAGGAATAGCCGGTACCGAAATCGTCCAGTGCGACTCCGCACCCAAGTGACATAATCTGCTCAAGCGCCGCTCGCGCCGTTGTGGCATCGCGCACGAAGATCGATTCGGTAACCTCCAGCTCGAGCCGCTGGGCCGGCAAACCACTCCCGCTCAGCGCCTGCACCACGCTCGCAATAAACCCGGGATCGAGCAGCTGCTCGCCTGAGACATTGACCGCCACTTTGATCCCGCTGGGCCAGCGCATCGCCTCAAGGCAGGCCTCGCGCAAGACCCATTCGCCAATTGGTACGATCAGCCTGGTATCTTCGGCGAGCGGGATGAATTTGACCGGGCTAACCAGCCCGTGCTCTTCGCTGTGCCAGCGTAGCAGCGCTTCGAAGCTGACAATAGATTCGTCAACGGCGTCGACCACGGGCTGATAGTTGAGCTTGAACTCATTCAATTCAAGCGCTCGGCGCAGAGAAAATTCGAGCTTGCGGCGCTCCTCGGCGTGCGCGTGCAGCGCTGGCTGATAGCCGAAGTGCTGCCCTCCACCCTCTTCCTTCGAACGGTACAACGCCAGATCGGCGTTGCGCATCATGGTTTCGACCGTGGTTCCATCGCGCGGGCCAATAGCCGAACCCACGCTGGCACCGATATACAGCGTGTGGTGATCGACTTCGTAGGGGCGCGATAACATTTCGATCACCGCAGCAGCGACGTCCTCGACACGGTTGTGGCCCGAGGCATCGCGGATCACCACGGCAAATTCATCGCCGCCCAGCCGCCCGCACAGTTCATTGTCTGTAACCAACGCTTTCAGCCGTTCGGAAACCCTAGCGAGCAACTGATCGCCGACTAAGTGGCCTAGCGTATCGTTGATCGCCTTGAACCGATCGAGGTCAATCATCAGGAACGCGCATTTGGTCCGCCATTGGTCGGCATAGCGCATTGCCTCGCCCAGCGCCTCGGTCACCATCATGCGGTTGGGCAGCCCGGTCAGCGTGTCGAACCGCGCCATGTGAGCGATCTTTTCCGAGCTCTCGCGCTGCTCGGTTACGTCCGAACCTACCCCGCGGAAACCGTCGAAGTTCCCGCTATCGTCAAATTTGGGCGTTCCCGACAATTCCCACCAGCGCTGATGACCACCGATTGTGACCCGCACCAGCAGGTTGGAGAAGCTTTCTCGCCGTTTGAGTCGCTCAGCCAGATCGTGCAAGCTGGACGGAAATTGACCGCTGTCCCAGGCCGGTCCGGCAATCAATTGAATGATCGATTTTCCGTCAATTTCTTCAGTCGCAAGGCCCAGCGCAAAAGCAAACCGCGGACTGACAGAGCGCACCCGGCGCGAAGTATCGATCTGCCACAGCCAGTCAGCTTCGCCTTCTTCGAATTCGCGCAATAACATTGAGACGACTTCACTCTTTTCCGCCATCGCGCTTTCGACGATCCGGGCGGACAGGAATGACCGCGCATTGCCAATCGCACCGAGGGTCACGACCACCGCGAACATGAGCGCCAGCACGGCCATTTCGTAGCTCTGCGACAAGGCAAAACCGATCAGTGAGGCTAGGCAAACGATTCCGGCAAAGACCAGGTTAGCAAGCGGCACGGCAGGGAGCAGAACCGCCGAAGCGGTCATCAGCATCGCCGTAATAGCCCATAGCTCTAGCCGCTGCGCTGGATCGCCGAACGGCGCGAAGACGGCCATTGGCACCACCCAGACGAACGCATTGGCAACCGCGCTCAAGGTCTGATTGTTAACCTCGTCGCGGCCGATCCGGCGCTGGTCGACGTCGAATAACGCCTTATCGATCATCGCTCCGTAATAGAGGCTGAGGCCCACTGCGGCGAACCACCCGATCAACGCAGAGATATGCACCACGCCAAAATAGACTTTCATTGCCGCCAGTGCAGCGATGATGTGCGCCACGATCCGGACCTGGGTAACGCGGGCCAAACTGGAATATTGTAGTCCGCGCAGGCGGCCCCAATCGCCATCGGCGGGGTCGGCCAGCCCCAGCACTGCCATCACGGGCAGGCTTTTGGGCAGCGCGGTCGAACTAGGCATTTTTTTCCTGGTCACGCCCAAGTGTTTACCGCTCAAACGTTAGCGCCGCGTAAAGCCTTGCCCGCAGTTGGTCGTATTTTTCAAACAGTTCTGCGGGTCACTGGGCTACTCCACCGTCACCGATTTGGCCAGATTGCGCGGTTGATCGACGTCGGTGCCTTTGACGCAGGCGACGTGGTAGGCCAGCAACTGCACCGGGATGGCATAAACCAGCGGCGCAATCAGCGGGTGGACTTTGGGCATCTCGATCGTTGCCAGGCATTCCTCGCCTGCCTCGTCGATCCCTGCGCGGTCAGAGATCAGCACTACCTTTCCGCCGCGCGCGCGCACCTCTTGCATGTTCGAGACGGTTTTTTCGAACAGCGGCCCCGATGGTGCCAGCACGATCACCGGCACCGCTTCGTCGATCAAGGCAATCGGTCCGTGCTTCATTTCACCCGAGGCATAGCCTTCTGCGTGTATATAGCTGATTTCTTTGAGCTTCAACGCGCCTTCGAGCGCCAGCGGATAGTCCTGACCGCGCCCCAGATACAGGACATCGCGAGCCGGCGCGATCAGCGGCGCCATGGCGGCGATCTCGTCATCGTGCGCCAGCGCAGCGTTGAGGCTAGCGGGGGCTTCGAGCAGGTGCTTGACCACTTCGGCTTCTTGAGCGCGGTTCATCCGCCCACGTTTAACCGCCATATGCGCCGCCAGTGCGGCGAGCACTGCCAGTTGGCAAGTGAAAGCCTTCGTCGAAGCCACCCCAATCTCTGGCCCGGCATGGGTTGGCAACAGCAAATCGGCCTCTCGCGCCATCGAACTGGTCGGCACGTTGACCACCACCGCGATAGTCTGACCGTGCGCTTTGCAATGGCGCAAGGCGGCGAGCGTATCGGCAGTTTCGCCGCTTTGCGAGATGAACAGCGCCAGCCCACCCGGCTCCATCACCGGCTCGCGGTAGCGGAACTCACTGGCGAAATCGATGTCGGCCGGAAGCCGGGCGAATTGCTCGAACCAATATTTCGCGACCATCCCGGCGTAGTAGCTGGTGCCGCAGGCCACGATGGACACGCGGTTAATACTCGATAGGTCGAAATCGAACTGCGGCAGAGCCACCGACTGGTCGACTTGCCGGATGTACGAACGCAGCGTTTGTGCGACCACGGTGGGCTGTTCGAAGATCTCTTTTTGCATGAAGTGGCGGTAATTGCCCTTCTCGATCTCCGCCGCCGATGCACCCGAGGCCGTCACTTCGCGGATGACGGGATTGTTATGCTTGTCAAAAATCTCGGCGCCCGCGCGGGTGATCACCACCCAGTCGCCTTCCTCGAGATAGGCGATCTGCTGCGTCAGCGGAGCGAGCGCCAGCGCGTCCGAGCCAAGGTAAGTTTCACCATCGCCATACCCCACCACCAGCGGCGAGCCGAGCCGCGCGCCGATCAACATATCGGGGTACTGGCGAAACGCGATCGCAAGCGCGAAGGCCCCGCGCAGTTGCGGCAGTGCGGCCTTGACCGCATCCTGCGGCGATTGCCCGGCCTCAACCATCTCAGAGACCAAGTGCGCCACCACTTCGGTATCGGTCTCGCTCTCAAACACCCGCCCGCGCGCGCTCAGGGCATCGCGCAGCTGGCGGAAATTCTCGATGATCCCGTTATGCACCAAGGCCAGTTGGCTGGTAGCGTGCGGGTGCGCATTGGCAGCAGTGGGCGCGCCGTGCGTGGCCCAGCGGGTGTGGGCAATCCCGGTGGTGCCCGGCGCCGGATGCTGCGCCAGTTCGCGCACCAGGCCGATCAATTTCCCCGGCGCACGGCGGCGGATCAGCTGGCCATCATGGACCGTGCAGATCCCGGCACTGTCGTACCCGCGATATTCCATCCGGCGCAGGCCATCGACCAGGCGCTTTGCCACCTGATCCTTGCCGACAATGCCGATAATTCCGCACATGGATACTTGCTTTCGTTAGAGCGTGTAGGGGACGCGGATGCCGGGCAGTTCTGCAGGAAAATCCTTGGTATTTCGTGTGATCAGGATTGCCCCATTCACTTGCGCAGTGGCGAGAACGTACGCATCCATAAGCTTCATCTTGGAACGAAAGCGAATGTCAGCTGCCGCCGAGGCAATCCGGGCATCGATCTCCACCACTTCGAAAGGAGCAATCAACCCACGAACAATATCGCGAGTCTCAAGCGATTCTCCGGCAAGAATTTCGGTCCAGACCACCCGGCTAATTCGGCTTGCTTTGTAGCGCGCCAACTCGTCGCTGGCTTGTGGAACGTCGTTCAGCCAGTCTATCAGGATATTCGTGTCGAAAAACGGGTCCGCCACAAATCAAATATCTTCATACGGAGTGCGGTCTTCGCGCATTGCGCGCTGGTATTCGATTGCATCGCCGATATCGGTACGATGCTTCCAGTAACCCGCACCTCGCGCAATCCAGTCCTTGTTATCGGCGTTGTGGACCAAATGAAGTTTGATCGCCTCACGAATTTCCGCCGCGCGGGATTTGCCCTGACGTTTGGCCAGCGCATCGAGCTTTTCGATGTCTTCATCGGGGATATCCGTCAGGATTCTCACTTGGCCGCCTCCGGCTTAGACCAATACAAAGTTACAACATTCCGCAACACCGGCGCGCGCAAATTGCCCCTCTCGGCCGCATAAGCGCCGAGCCATTTGAGATCATCTTCGGGCAACGCGGCAAGGATTTTGATCATTGATATACTGATATCATATCATGATATCATGTCAATTAGCAAAACTGGATAACCGCGTTGTTGCGAATGGAAGCGTTAGCGGCAGCAATCAAATGCGCGACGGAATGTGCTTCGACCGGAAGCGATTGCCAAGGCGCCCCATTTGCCACTGGATTCTGCAGAACCTCATGAAATTCATCAGTGTCAGGGTCGAAGTTGTCAGGAAGCTCAAGTGCCTGGGCTATCACGCGACACCTCAAGCAGGCTCACAGACGAACCTATCATCACCCATTCCAGCTCTCTGCGGCTGCGTCCAATCAACAATTATGGCATCAAGCTCTTTGGGCAAATAGAAACTTTCGGCGTCGGAATGCATAACCAAATGTTGAAAGGCTGGGCGAGAGGTTGCCTTAGGAAAAAGGCTGATAAACCCACTCACAGTCGGCCTTTCCAGATAGGTGTCATGCAACTTATTGCACTGCGTGTAGATGAGATCGTCGCTGTAGTAGCCGTACTCAATTGGCGACGGTAAACGCCGTTCTAATGCCAAATAGCAAGCTAGTCTGCGGAGAGCGTGCAGGCCATTGTATCCCCACATCTGCGCTTCAAAATAGTCGTCATGGAGTATCGATTTGGGCTCTTCGTGTGGAAGCAAACCGTTTTCGGTTTAGACCTGATTCAGCGCCAAGAACGGTTCTTCTAAGAAGTCAGCGTCTTCCACAGCCAGATTTTGTGCGTACAATCCAACCGCGACAGTCAGACCCATTTCCTCACCCCTTTTTCTCTGCCTTCTGCTTCTTTTTCATCGCATCGTGGAACCGGTCGGCCCAGCCGGGTTTGACCAGTTGTTCGGCGCGCACCAGCCGCAGTTCGCCGGCGGCCACATCGCGCGTTACGGCGCTGCCGGCTGCAACAATCGCATCGGCACCGATCTTGACTGGGGCGATCAGGGCTGAATTGCTGCCGATGAAGGCGCGTTCGCCGATCACCGTTTTGTATTTGAAATAGCCGTCGTAATTGCAAGTGATCGTGCCCGCGCCGAGGTTCGCGCCAGCGCCCACTTCGGCGTCGCCAATGTAGCTCAGGTGGTTGGCCTTGGCGCCCTCGCCCATTACAGATTTCTTGACCTCGACGAAGTTGCCGATCTTGGCTTTGGTCTGCAGCACGGTGCCGGGGCGCAGGCGGGCGAACGGCCCGACTTCGCAGCCACTGGCGATGCTGGCTCCCTCGATATGACAATTTGCACGGATTTTTACAGTATCAGCCACTGTGACGCCGGGCCCAAACATTACGTTAGGCTCGATTAGCACATCGCGGCCAAGTTGCGTGTCCCAGGCGAACCAGACTGTCTCCGGCGCGATCAGCGTCGCGCCATTGTCCATTGCTGAACTGCGCCGCCGAGTCTGCCACCATGCTTCGGCCTGGGCGAGTTCGCTGCGGCTGTTGACCCCTTGCACTTCGCCTGGATCGGCGGACAACACCACCGCGCAAGTCCGGCCATCGGCATTGGCGAGGTTGACCACATCGACCAGGTAATATTCACCCGCCGCATTGTCGTTGCCGACCCGCGCCAACAGCCCGAACAGGTCGGTGCTGCATAGCGCCATCAGGCCCGAATTGCACAGCCGGCAGGCGCGTTCGGGCTCGCTGGCGTCCTTGTGCTCGACCATTTTGACGATGCGATCACCGTCAGCGATTATCCGGCCGTAGCGCAGCGAATCCGCCGGTTCGAAGCCCAATACCACCACCGCTGGCTGGTCCGGGGCCTGCAACCGCGCGATCATCGCCCGCATTGTTGCTGCGGTAACAAACGGCACATCGCCATATAACACCAGCACAACCCCGTCGAACCCAGTCAGC